>JAYTVL010000021.1:0-9013 GCA_043744075.1 Pirellula sp.
AGTCTTCGTATCCTTGGTGAATTGGTTTTTTGCAATTCGCAACTTACCAAGGAGACGAGACTTATGACAAGATGAACGGTATTGTGTTTAACCCGCGCAGCGGCGGGCGGGCAAGACACGCCTCCAGCTCAAACGCTTGACCATGTCCGACTTTCTCTGTTTTTCCAGCATTTCTTGCTTGATTCGAGAAATGAGCCAACTAAAATGCAGAGTTGTCGTTTGAGCCCATCGCTTTGAGTTGCCACCCTGAGGAGAAATCCGATGTTGTCGTCGGTCCGAAAAAAGATATTACTTTCACTTGTTGCTGTTCCACTTACTTTTAGCTCTGGTTTTGCGCAGTCGCCGGTCGGAGCATTGGCGGAATCGAATGCAGTAACACCAAAAGCCTCACTGTCCACACAGATGAATGACTTGTTTGTGAATCAATGGATTCACGTTGACGGGTCAGGTTCGATACGAGGCTCGGTTGTTACATTGCTAGGGCAAGATAGTTTATCGCTTTCCAAGATGCGCGTATCATTGAAGCAAAGCGGAGATGTGATCGCCTGGGACGACACAGACGTCGATGGTGATTTCTTGATCGAAAAGCTGAGCCCAGGACTTTACTCCTTGACTGCAGAGGGCGGTGGCTCGCTGGCCATGTTTTCGTTAGTAGTACTTGATCAATTGTCCGGCCAGCACTTGCCGAATTCACTTGTTGTGCGCGTCATGCCAACCAGCAGTCGAGTGTCCGAAATCCTTCGCGGGCAATCCGATCCAAAATCTTCGACGGCTGCTGCTCCGATCGAAGACCCACTTCAGAAGAATCGCAAACTGTCTGAAACTCATCAAGTCTTGCTAGATAGTCAAGGTGCCTTAAACGGGCGTCTTGGGAAGGCAACTGGCTCGGTCGACATGAGTTCAATGACCGTCTTTATCATGAAGGATGGAGAGGAACTCAAGCGTGTTAAAGTTGCATCTGATGGAAGCTTTGCGGTCAAAGGACTTTCGCCAGCTTGCTACGGATTGGTTGCGGCAGGTGATCAAGGGGTCGCAGCCACCGGTTTTTGTGCAGTCAATCGAAGTGTCGTTAGTACGAATACCAACGGGAAATTGTTCGTTGCTCAAAGCAACCAATTACCTACCAGCCTGAATATTGAAGTCGCGGATAATTCAGGAAGTGAATCGCTCTCTAAGAACGATATTGCCGTCACGGAAAAAGCGCCATCATCCTCATCCGCGCCACTTGGTATGGCACCTGGCTTCGGTGGAGTTGGCGGAGGAAGCTACGGTGGTGGTTTTGGTGGCGGCGGCGGGGGTGCTGGAGGAATTGGAGGAGGCATCGGTTCGCTGGCAGCTATCGGCGGATTGATCGCAGTGGGAGTCATCGCTGCCGACAATAACAAAAATGCACCAGTCGTAAGCCCTATTGTGCCTTGATTCTTGCTGATCACAGCCAAATCGAGAACTAATCCTTAGATTCACGGCATGCGCATGTTGTGAGTTTTTCTTTTGGCGTAGCACATTGACCTGTGGCGAGTCGGCAGTTTACGCGACGCACAAGCTAGCGGTTGTGCAGGAGCGAATTGCTAACCGTTCATCTCAAATTGGGGTACAATTTGGCTTTGGCTTTTTTTCTCCAGTTTTAGCATCTACAGGCAACCATTCCATGCGTCCGCCAATTGCCATCGCGATCTTCTTGCTTTCTCTAATGCCACATGCCAAGACTGCATTGGCTTCTGAGCCGGATGTTCGAAAAATTCTCCCTGCGTCGACTGCGCTTTATTTCGAATCGAAATCGCTTGAATCGGTCTTGGAAAATCCGCTCTCAAAATACCTCCAGAACTCTAAGGCATTCAAGAAACTTTGGCGGACGCCGGATGTGATGAAATTGCGCGGAGCTATTACGCTTTTTGAGTTTGCTGTCGGCGACAAAGTAGATTCACTAGCAAAGAGCTTAACAGCCAACGGATTTCACTTCGCAGTCGACAAAAAAACCGAGGGAGCCGTCTTGCTCTCATGCACCGAAAGTCAAGAATGGATAGAAGAGTATTTGCAAAAGCTCGTAAAATTTGCAAGAACGGACGCCAAGTCCAAGAACCAGCCCGATCCGATTCGAGAGGCAGATTATCGAGGAATCCGAGGCTACGAATTTCAAAAACTAACTGTGGGAAACATCGGTCGTTTGCTAATCGTCACGAACAAGGGCGAACTAGGTAAGAACATCATTGATCGTCACTGCGATTCAACAGACGATCATCTTCTTAGCAATCCGCTATTTGAGCGAGCATGGACGACGAACAATAAACTCGAAATTAGTGACTCAAAGGAACGCGTGGTCAGGGCATTTGTTGACCTCGACACGTTGAGGAAAGCTGGCGTAGCCAAAGATTTGCTGAACGGTAAGACTAAGGACTTTGCGGCCGAGCTCATACTCGGCGGAGTTTTGGCTTCGTTCCAGAAAACGAGTTTTGCGATCGGGGAACTCTTGCTGGCCGAGAACAAGTTGTCCATGAAAATCTGCGTTCCGCATGAAAAGGAATGGAATTTGCCATTGCGATCATTTTTCGTTGGGTCAGAAGGCAATGGTTACGCGTGCTCGTTGGTAGACAATTCGGGTTTGATGGCCAGCTTAAGCGCGTATCGGAACATTTCTGAGTTATGGCTTCACGCAGGTGATCTGTTTGACGAAAAAGTAAACGATCAATTAGCGCAGGCGGATAATACTTTAACTACTTTGTTTTCAGGAAAGGACTTTGGAACAGACATCCTAGGCGTCATTGGACCACAACTCCAGTTGTTGGCGACCGAACAAAAGTTCGAGTCGTCGAATGCCCCTGCCATTCAACTGCCAAGCTTTGGCCTCGTCGCAAAGCTCAAAGATCCTATGATGAAGAAAGAGCTCAAGCGAACCTTTCAAAGCTTCATTGGATTCCTGAATGTCGCCGGAGCCATGGCGGGAAACCCACAATTGGATTTGGACACAGAATCCATCGACGGTAAGCAGATTTACACTGCCACCTATATTCGAGATGGCGACAAACAGTATGAAAACGGGCTTCCTATCCAATTCAATTTCAGTCCGACGTTGGCCTTTGACGGCGACCTAGTTTTCATATCAAGTACGAACGCTCTGGTAAAACAGGTTTCGACCACTTCAACCAAGCAAGTTGAAGTCGAAGCGATGTCAAAAGACAATACAGTTCTCAGAGTTGACATTACTTCCGTGAAGACTGCTTTGGAAGCCAATCGAGGCCAGTTGGTCTCTCAAAATATGCTAGAGAAGGGCCATAGCAAGCAGGAAGCTGAGAAAGAAATGGACACACTATTTAGTCTTTTATCGCTTTTGAAAACAGGAAGTGCAACGATTCGATTTGACGATCACGTTCACTTGCAAATTGAACTCGAAATCAATTCAGATCGGTAAACTAGCCATGGAGGACCGATACCGACGCCAAAAAGCTTTCGTAGAAGTGGGCGAAAGTGGACAAGAACTATTATCGAAAGCAAGAGTGGCCATTTGTGGAATGGGGGCTCTAGGTGCCATGGTAGCTGAGCGCCTTTGTCGCTCGGGTGTCGGATACATGCGTTTGATTGATCGCGATTGGGTCGAATTGGACAACCTCCCTCGCCAAGCTCTATATACGACGCGCGATGCACTTGAAATTCGCCCAAAATCGATTGCTGCATTCGGGCACTTGAGCGCAATCAACCCAGAAATCAAATTGGTACCAGTTGTTGAAGATCTAACGCATCTCAACGCTGAGCAATGGATGTCCGATGTCGATTGCATCATCGACGGAACGGACAACTTTGAAACACGTTACTTAATTAACGATCTTTCAATCCGCTGCGGAATTCCGTGGGTACATGCGGGTATCGTAGGTGCTTCCGGTCAGTCGATGGTGTTTTTTCCTGAAAAAACCGCTTGCTTTCGGTGTTTGTTGCCCGAACCACCACCAATTGAACAAATGCAAACATGCGACTCTGCGGGCGTTCTAGGTGCAGCCGTCGGTGTCATCGCGTCATGGCAAGCCATGGAAGCGATAAAACTCCTGCTTAAAAAAGATATTGCAGGCGATGGATTTCTAAGAATCTTTGATCTTTGGGCCGGCGACGTACGAAAAATACGAGTTCCTCGCAACTTAGCAAGCAATTTTCCCGTTTTTCAACCCGGTTGCAAAACCTGCGTTCAAAATCAGTTCGATTTCCTCGACGGCAACGTGGGGACCTCGGCTCGGGTGCTTTGTGGACGAGGGGCTGTTCAGATCCAGTCGACTGGACGTAGTCGCCTTGACCTCGCGCTACTCTCTATACGTCTACGACAGGAGGGTCAAGTTACCGAAACCCCCTTTTTGGTCCGTTTCACCAACCCACCCTACGTGGTAAGTGTTTTCGCGGACGGGAGGGCAGTCGTCCAAGGAACGGAAAATCCGGACGAAGCAAGAAAAATTTATGCAAGATGGATCGGCAGCTAGTGGTTTTGTGGTATTTTAGAAGCCATTGAAGGGTGTGGTTTCGACTAGACGGCGGCAGGACAACTCACCTGGTGAACCGACATGTTAACCTTTTTGCGGCTATGCTGGAGCGAATAAGTACTTAGTACGTTCGATCTACATTGGTACGCTAGGAAGCAAAGCAAAGAACAAGTATGCGATACGCATTTCGACTTGCAGAATTATTGGGCCATACGCCAGACCGGCGGAAGCGTCCGGGCACGATCAAAGCCATTGTTGAGTACACGGGCTTAGATCGTCACCAGGTTGCAGCTCTTTTAAAGAATGAAGCTAAGTACATTCCGATCGAGGCACTCTCTCGATTGTGCGATTACTTGATCGAGCATGGGTATGCTCGGGCCGAAGAGTTGCCCGGAGCCCTCTTTGCGATTACGCCTGAGAACTTTTGGGAAATGTTAGCACGGCGTTCTCGGTTAGAAATCTGCGTTGGGGTTCGCCGTCCGGAAGACGACGACTCAGCAGACACGGCTTGGGTTGTCGCTTCGGATAGTGTTTTAGCAGGCGAAGTATTAAACGGTGTGTCAACCCTAGGCGGCACAGCAAAAGCGATTTCGGCCAAGAAGGGTGGCGGAACGGACATGCCTCACATCGAGCACCTGCGACAGACACTGGTTTGGAGCCCTGGCACGATGAACGCTGAGCAAGTCCATACTAGAGCCCAAAGCGTTTACGATTCTTTTTCAGAAATGGGAGGCGACAAAGCCATGGTCTGTCTAGGTTCGGTTAAGAGCAACCCGACCGTGGAGCTCGTCTTGGCCAATGCATTCGGATGCGACGCCTTTGTCACCCAGGACAATGTTGCCAAGGCGTCGGAACGATCTTGTCCATTTTTCTTAAGGTATAGGGATCGCGATCCACATCCGCCTGCTTGTTCAGCAGGCATGCAGCTAAGTAAGATTGAAAAAGCCGAGGAGGCGGGTCTATACTATGAGACCGCCGACGGAAGCTGGGCATTCGCTGGTGGGGCAACACCAGGTCGGGACGCTGCCCTTGTGTTCTACATATTCCGCGAGTCGCTCGGTCGCCTTGAAATGGTGCTAAGTGGATTTTCTGGCCGCGCAACGCGCTTGTTAGCCAGAACACTCGCTCATAGAGCTGAAGATTTTTGGCCACCGATATTTCACGAAAACTATCTTCAGGTTGGCGCTTACCTTGTTCAATACGAAGCAGCCGAAGAGGGGGGCGACGACTCCTTGGACATCCTATCGACAGATACAATGGCCAATGCGATTGTGATACCGTTGCCTACAGAAGCGATCACCAAACGTTTGGGCAAGGGCTCTCATCCTGGATGATCGAAGCATCGCGTTCTAAAACTGCTTCCACATCTTCGCATTTCGCAGCCAAATCCGAGTTGGACCTATCCGTCCAGCTTGGTCGCTTGGCACTTAAGAATCCAGTGCTTGTCGCATCCGGAACTTTTGGATACGCGAAGGAGATGGCTGGCGTCGTTTCATTACCGGAATTGGGTGGGGTCCTTCCAAAAACGATCACTCAGAATGCTCGGCCCGGTAATGCACCTTGGAGGACAGTCGAGACGAGCTCGGGGCTCCTCAACGCAATCGGTTTGGACAATGACGGCATCGATTATTTTCTCGCCAACCACTGGCCTTATCTCAAGTCCACAGGTGCAACCATTGTCGTAAGCATTGCGGGCAAATCGCTGGAGGATTTTGTGTTGCTTGCAAAGCGGCTTAACGAAGCGGAGGGACTTGAAGCGGTAGAATTGAACGTTTCCTGTCCCAATGTTTCCGGCGGTGTCGACTTTGGGACCGATGCTCAACTCTGCTTCGAGGTGGTCAGCAACGTTCGCAAAGTTCTGAACTGTGCGATCGTAACCAAGCTAACTCCAAACGTAACTCGCATTGTGGATATCGCACGAGCAGCTAAGGATGCAGGTACGGACGCCGTGACTTGTATCAATACAGTCCTTGGAATGGCTATCGATTGGCGAAAAAGAAAGCCCATGCTTGCGAATGTTGTCGGTGGACTTAGCGGGCCGGCTATTAAACCGATTGCCTTGAGATGCGTTTATCAAGTTGCCTCGCAGGTCGGTGTGCCTGTGATCGGCGTAGGGGGAATCGCAACAGTTGATGACATGATGGAATTCCTGGTTGCTGGAGCATCTGCGATCCAAATTGGAACAGCCAACTACTACGATCCTCTGGTCAGCATTAAACTTATCCGCGGATTGCCCGAGGCGTTGGCCTCCATCGGTGCGACATCCGTGCGAGAAATCATTGGGACATTAAGAACGTAACATCAAAGCATGTTGCAACACTCATTTTAATTGAATTGAAAAAGATGCGAGTTTTGAGCGGGATCCAACCGACGGGTCGTTTCCACTGGGGCAATTACTTTGGCGCGATTAAGCAGTACATTGATTTTCAAGAAGCACATGATGGCTACTACTTCATTGCCGACTTGCATGCTCTGACAACTATTCGAGAGCCAGAGATCCTGCGTGGCTATGTCAAGGATGCAGCTTTGGACCTGCTGGCCCTAGGTTTGGATCCAGAGCGGGCAACGCTGTTTGTGCAATCGGATGTACCGGAGGTATCGCAGTTGTGCTGGCTGCTGATGACCGGTGCACCGCTTGGTCTGCTCGAACGCTGCACTGCTTATAAGGACAAAACAGCCAAGGGGATTCGAGCTGACGTCGGCCTATTTACATACCCGGTGCTGATGTCCGCCGACATCCTGGCATACGAATCAAACTGGGTCCCTGTTGGATCAGACCAAGTGCAGCATATTGAAGTATGCCGTGACCTTGCTCGCAGTTTCAATTCGCACTTTGGCGAAGTCTTCACCATGCCTGAGGCCAAGATTGTACCTGGCGCAGCCAAGATACCTGGCACCGACGGCGAGAAAATGAGTAAGAGTTACAACAATACTCTTGGTCTGTTTGAGGATCCGAAGGAGCTGCGGAAAAAGATCATGCGGATTAGCACGGACTCGCGTCCCATGGAGGACCCAAAGGACCCCGAGACGGATCATCTCTTTCATCTCCATCGTTTATTCGCGACGCAAGAGCAGACGGAAGAACTGCGTGCTATTTATTTGCGAGGTGGTTTTGGATATGGCGATGTAAAGAAGCGATTAGCCGATGTTTCGGATGCGTACTTACAACCTGCTCGAAAACGCAGAAGAGAACTGGAAAGCAACCCGGCGTTAGTCAAAGAGATTCTATGCAAAGGAGCAGCAAAGGCACGTGCTCGTGCAAGCGACGTCTTGTTGCGAGCCGAGCGGGCCTGCGGAATTAGGACCTAATGATCCCTCGTTCGCTTCCGTTCTTCCTAAGCAACCTCTGGCGTTGCCCAGCGGGGTCCGATATAGTACGTTTTCCCAGGAATCTTATTTGCCCAGTAACGACTTTGGTGGGGGGGTGAGAGGGAATTTGGGATGTGGTTTGACCAGTTTTTTTGCGTGTTTTAGCTTAGAAATGTTGAGATTTACCAAATCTCCACAAATCCCTGTAAAATCATTGGTGAAACAGCACTTTGGCGAAGTAGCTCAGTTGGTTAGAGCAACGGCTTCATAAGCAAAAAAACGCCCCCTTAATACCCTGCAAAACCCAAGAAAATGCAGGGATTCTTGATTTAGAAACCCGCTAGAATCTTCAGAAATACGCCCTAGCGGGTGTCAGTGACACCCGGTAAAAACAAGTCGCTGCCCCGAAGTTCTCGCACCCACGCAAACGAAAAGAGTCCATCCACCCGGACAGCCTCAAAGCTTCAAAACGGGGTCTGGTTACGCATCGACGATTCGATCGGCAAAGTATTGAGCAAGCGCCGCCATGCTCGCTACAGTGTCGTTCTCGAAATGTCCACCATGGTGGACAAAACCGGAAGAATTCTTCCGGTCGAAACGCTCTAGAAATGTCCCCAATTGGGGACAAAACCGGAACTATAGTTCCGGTCGAAACGCTCAAATCCCAGCGTTTATCGAGAATCATCGTCAACCGCACCGCACCACCGCGGAATCGTCACCGGTTCAGGCTTGTACTGGTTCCGCCTCCATCGCTCGGTATCGTCCCACGTCGCTTGAATGCGTAGGCAAGCTTCTTGGATCTCGGCAAGCGTTGGCGCCCATGCGTCCGATGGGCGATCGGTAGATTGGCTCGACTGTGATTTGTCCATTGCGATATTTGAGCAAGTATCGAAACCAGTTTTGTCCCCAATTGGAGACAAATAAAAAAGGCCAGCCAACCCAACGGGAGTTGACTGGCCACGCACATCGCCGAAAGGCACTAAGGCGACGTTCATTGAAAGCGTCTCGGTCGCTTCACTTTAGTCTTTTGCTTTGGCTTCGGTAGCTTGACCGTATGCGTCTTTTGCTTAACTCGAAACGCTTTTTTGGTTACGTTGTGTCTCATTTTAGTTACGAATAGAACGAGTAGAACGCGCGAATCTGAGCATCGGGGAAATGTAATCTGCCTGCTTTTGCATTCGTGAAACCATTCCGAGAAAATCACTCACCAACTGCAAGTCGGCACGACATTCGGCTGACCCGACTTG
>JAYTVL010000022.1:0-2709 GCA_043744075.1 Pirellula sp.
GTGGTGTGCTTCTCAATTTTTGGTGCGTATTCTTTTTGGGCCATGCAATCGAGAAATTTTCATCGGACCCCTGAATTTGATTCACCGACACTGGACAGAATTGCGGAGGCGACGAGGCTTCCCGACAGGCTCGGAGCGTCGACACGTCTGTCTTTCAAGCAAGAAAAGCGAGATCGACACAGTACGTTCGGAGAACATTCCAATATCTCGATTTACGCAACAACGGATTGCACCTTTACCCTTTCGATCGACTTTCCATTTCGTGGGTTTCATCCCCTCGAGCGATGCTATGAAGGACGCGGTTGGGTCGTCGAGTCGTCACCAAAACAGATAAACATGGAATGCAATACGGGTCGCGACGAAACGAATGACGGCAATTGCATTGTTCATGAAGTGGATTTGAAAAATGCCGAGGGAAAGAGCGCGTTCTTGTTATACTCTCTCTTTCAACTGGACGGCCAGCAGCGAAAGAGTCTGTCAAGTAGCAATCGGGGCTTAGAACGTTTGGAACAGTCGATTCTCGAGCCCGTGACATTTCAAATTCAATTGTTCAGTGAATCCACCGAGACGCTTAATCAAAGCGATCGCGAAGAACGAAAGAAAAACTTCGCGGATGCGGTGACACTTCTCAGGAACAGCTTCCTTTTTTTAGCCAACTGAACTGGGTATTAGAAAAGATCTTTCAGTATGAGTTCAAGCGCAAGCGAAAGTACCGTCCATGGGGTTGAAGTCCCCAAATTTTTTCGGGCCGGGGTACCTGCGATTGTCTTGTCCATCGTTGCAATTCTGTTTATCGGCGTTTCTACTCATAGCTTTTTTATTGTTCAACCTGGCATCCTGCAACGGTATCGCGACATCTGCGAGCGCAACTTGCAAGCTTTGGAGCAGGAAAAGGAGCCTCCCACGCGAGAGGGATTACGGTTCGAGACACCCGAGGTTGTCGATAGCAACGAAGTTGCTGGAGAAAGAAGGCGGTTGCTGGAACAAACCCATTTCTGTTTGCGTCGGCTAATCATGTCCGACAACAAGGATGACGCATTGCGATTCCAGTCCGCCAATGTGTGTGATCAGCTCGCCGACTGGTATCTAAATCAAGCCCGTTCGGTGTCGCAGGAGGAACCGAATAATGAAAGAGTTCGGGAGATTGTGGCCCGCTCTCAAGTCGAACGAAAAAAAGCGGCTGACGCCATGCGAGTTACATTAAAACTAAATGGTTCCTATGCAGACGAAGCCAGTCTGTGGCTGACGCGTCGCCAATTGGTCGAGAATTTTGATCTGCTGCCGGCTGAGCTTGATACAGTTGCAGAGCGAGTCGCCAAGATAATGAGTACTGAGTCCTATTCCGCAAACACATCCAAAAACCCTGATGCAACGCAGCTTCTAGGGCAAATTCGTGTTCTTCAAGCTCTTTCATTCAAAATTGAATTATCTCTCGACGTGCGAATAAAGTTTTTGAAAGAGGCGGACAGATTGTTCACAAACAGTGAGCTAACGCATCGAGCGACGAAGATCACCGTTGAAATGCAAGGTTGGGCGACTGAGGCGAAGGTGGCTCTGGATCCGGTTGCAGGACAAGAGGTGGCGAACAACGCCCTTCCGTTTTTCTGGGCCATTCGTGATACCGATTCCTTGTCCGTCGAGTCTCTGGCATCTGTATTCCAATGCTTACTTGCAATCAACAGTATCAAGGAGTCGCAACTATTTCTGTCCGACAATCTTCGCCAACTCTCTCCAATCGACCACGCCAAATTTCGTGCGTTAACCGCGGCTGGTGCGCTTCGGCATATTGCTTCGAGAACCATCTACGAGATGAGTTCCTCGCTTGCGCAACGTGTGGACAACGGTCAAAGGGAAAACGTAGGGACCGTTGATACGCAAGCTGCTAGCAGGCTGGACGCCGTGATTTCTATGGCTATTCAGTTGAATCCAGATTCGCTTGAATTGTTGGCCTTGCTCGAGCGATTTGCAAAGCCTGGGGACGACGATGTCATGGCGATGCGATTGAAGGAAGAATTGGGATTGAATGGTGTGGAGCAAGACCCAAGGCTTGGGCCAGTACCACTGGAACAAGGGTCCATTTCTTTTTTGAGTGCCGTGATCGGTTTGGGTTCGGGAAAGGTGGACAAGTCCATCGAAGGTGAATTGGTGACTGCCGTAAAGACGAGTCCGGCATACGCGGTAGTTGCATGCCGACTTTTGATGCGGATGGTTTCGGCGGAATCGTTGTCGAGTTCAGACGCGATTCGTTGGTTGAAGACCATTAACGTCGCATCGCCTGAGGTGCTAGTCGCTTGGTCAAATCGGGCGAATTTGCATTTGAGGGATAAGCAATTTCAAGAAGCGATTGTATGCTACGAGTTTTTGCTTGAGAAACTTCCAGGAAACGAGCAGTTAACGGAAGCACTGGAAGCTGCGAAGAAACAATTGCAAAACGGGAATTAGTCCGTCAATGTTTAATAAGGGCCAACGGCCCATTCATTTACCTAGCCCAGGCCGACGGCCTGGGTGACACGCAAACACGAGACTAGTCAGGGCTGAAGGCCCGGCAATTTGACAAACGGACGGGCCCTCAGCCCTAACATAATTACGTTTTGCCTAGTCCCAGGCCTTTGGCCAATGGCACTCACTTTGCAAATTTTGAGCCTCAATGCGCTAGCGTGAGGGCCGGATTTGCAAGTGATTACTAGCCGTGCAGCCCGCACGCTAGCG
>JAYTVL010000023.1:0-35079 GCA_043744075.1 Pirellula sp.
CGTAACCCGTAACCCGTAACCCGTAACCCGTAACCCGTAACCCGTAACCCGTAACCCGTAACCCGTAACCCGTAACCCGTAACCCGTAACCCGTTCCTCATACGCAGGGTCATTTATACCGTTTACAATTGATGTCGCGGAACTTACCAATGTCGCAATCCAAGGTTCATTCCTCCATGACATACGACGCGGAGCGTCGTACAACTAATTATGCCCGAACTGCCGTTTGATCTCTTTGATCCTGATGCCGAAGTTGATATTTCCGAAAGACAACTTCCCCATTGGTTTCAACCGGGTGTCATTACCTTCGTTACGTTCCGAACCGTCGATTCGATTCCACACGAAGTACTCCAGCTTTGGCTTGAAGAACTGCGAATCTGGTTAACGCAACATGGAATTAAGACTCCTCCCAAGTCAGCGCTTCCAAAAATAGATTCCTTGCCTACGCAGCTTCAAGGTCCGTATCGGCGACAACGATTCCACAAGTGGAACGATCACTTAGACAATTGCCATGGTGCTTGCCATCTGCGAAAACGCGAACTTGCCGAAATCGTCCTCAAATCACTTCGTCATTTCGACTCAGAGCGATACGATTTGGATTGCTGCATAATCATGCCCAACCATGTCCATTTATTGGCGGCGTTCCACTTACCGACCACTTGTCGCGGTCAGGCGGAGAGCTGGCTCCACTATACGGCATTTCGAATCAATCAAAACTTGAATCGAAAAGGAGAGTTTTGGCAGGGGGAACCGTTTGACCATTTGGTGCGGAGCCCTGAACAGTACCTGTATTTACGAAAGTACATTGCTGGAAATGGGAACAAAGCTCGTCTGCCACCGACCGACTATTTGTATTGGAGCAAATAGTTGACGTTAGTTGTACGACGCTCCGCGTCGTATCGAGATAGATGCTGTAGATTTAGGGACTTGAAACCGCGTTTGGGTTGGCGGTGATGCGGTGACGACGCGGAGCGTCGTCCAACTAATGGCTCTTTGACAATCTGGTCGGTTTCTTTTTCTTGCTTTGATGCTTGAAACTGCTTCGGTAACGGACTAGCGTTAGGGTGCGGATCGCAATCTCTTTTACGCCTAAAGGCTACCTTGCATGCGTTCGACCTATATCGTTTGCTATGACATTGCCGATGACAAGCGCCTTCGAAAAGTCTTCAAGACCATGAAGGCCTATGGCGATCATCTTCAGTATAGTGTCTTTGAATGTCAGCTTTCACCGAGTGACTTAATTCAATGTCAGCAAAGGTTGTCTGAGATCATTAACAACGCACACGACCAAGTCCTCTTTATTGACCTTGGACCATCCGAAGGTCGCGGAGATCGTGTGATTTCAGCTCTCGGCCAAGCATATCAGCCCTTCGACTCCGCATGCATGATTGTCTAAAGAAAGGGTAACACCATGATTTCCCCGAATACAACGCCCGAGAGTGATAACCAAGACTACTTGCCAGCACGCATGCTGAATGAGTTCGCCTACTGCCCTAGACTGTTCTATTTGGAGCACGTTGACGGATTGTTTGCTCATAATACGGACACGATCGAGGGTGCCGCACGACATGCTCGAGTCGATGAGAAAACCACGTCATTGCCCAAAAGCAAACGCAAACGGGTTGCGACAGAGGATGAGATCGTTGAAGTCGACAGTGAGGAGCGGGAAATCATTCATGCGCGAAGCGTCACGCTTTCGAGTGAACGGTATGGAATTCTTGCGAAACTGGATTTGGTCGAAAGCGATGGCATGAATGCCACACCTGTTGACTACAAACGCGGGTCTCCGAAGAAGTTAGACGATGGAACGTTGGGGGCTTGGGATCCTGAGCGAATCCAAATCTGTGTTCAAGCGTTGGTGTTGCGTGAGAATGGATTTGGATGCGATGAGGGTATTCTGTTCTTTTGGGAAACACGTCAACGGGTTCGAATCTCGATTGACGACTCTCTGATTGAAATGACATTGTCTGCAATTACTGGCGCGCGTGAGTTACAAAAATCAGACGTTGCTCCCCCACCTTTAATCGATAGTCCCAAATGCCCTCGCTGCTCTTTGGTCGGGATTTGTTTGCCGGATGAAACCAGTTATTGCAGGCACTCACCGGGTGGCGATTCACTCGAACAACCACTCTTGTTCGACATAGGCCCAACGCGAATGCAGTTTAGGGCAACTGAGGCTGCACCGGGAGTGCGTCGAATCCGCCAAATGGTCACGGCGAGGGATGAGCGAAAGCCGCTCTACTTGAATACACAAGGCTATTCCTTGGGGAAATCGGGAGATGTGCTACAGGCTAAAGACAAAGGCAAGTTGGTCCACGAATTCCGAATGAATGATGTATCGCAAGTCAACATCATGGGGAATGTTCAGGTCACGACACAAGCCATCCAGTCACTACTGCAGGCGGAGATCCCTGTCGTTTATTTTAGCTATGGTGGATGGTTTCACGGGCTGACTCAAGGCGTTGGACTAAAGAATATTATGTGGCGGCGAGAGCAATTTCGCTGTGCGGATCGCCCTGAGTTTTGCTTAAGGTTTGCTCGGAAATTGGTATCGGCCAAGATTCAGAATCAGCGGACTTTGCTGATGCGTAATCACATTGAGCCTCCGGCAGATGCACTCCGATTCATCAAGAATCTCAAATGGGAATCTGAACGCGCAGAGTCGTTGGCGTCTCTTTTGGGAATTGAAGGATTGGCGGCAAGGATCTATTTCGAACATTTCAACGGGATGATCAAGACGAATCGTGACTTATCTGGGCATAGCAAGCAAGTGCAAGATGCGAGCAACGAAATCGGTGGAAATTGGCTACGGTTTGACTTCGAAGGACGAAATCGGCGCCCTCCTCGCGATCCGGTCAATGGACTCTTGTCGTTGGGTTACAGTTTGTTGGCTAAGGATTTAACGATCACATGCGTGGCGGTTGGGTTAGATCCTTACTTGGGATTCTATCATCAACCTAGACATGGGCGACCAGCATTAGCATTGGATTTGATGGAACCATTCCGATCATTGGTAGTTGATAGTACGGTAATCACTGCGATCAACAACCGGATGATTGAACCGAAGCACTTTGTTTCGGCAGGAGACGCGGTCGCGTTGACGGCTGACGGTCGAAAAGCCTTTTTTCGGGCATATGAGCAACGGATGGATCAGCTGGTAACGCACCCGCTTTTTGATTATCGTGTAAGTTATCGTCGTATACTGGAGATTCAAACTAGGCTTTTGGCACGCTGCTTAACGGGTGAGATTTGGGATTATCCTACATTTGTAACACGATAGAACTTTGAACAAGTTGACTATCGAGCGGTTAGGTGGCTCGAAAAAGCCAGGGACCGCTCGCGGCTAGCTTTTTCTAGGAAATATGGCAAGAAACACACGATTTTCATACAACGCAACTCGGCGAACTGTATAGTTTTTCTTATGTGCTCGCAAAACGACATTTTACCCTTTGTGGTAAAAGGACTTACGAGGGCACTATTTCCGCGATCGAAAGGTCGCGGCCTCATTGAAGCTCGTTTAGCAAGTCCTGCGCTTCCAAAACATGCGCAATTTCCGCGATCGAAAGGTCGCGGCCTCATTGAAGCGAATTGTCCTGAATGCATTGAGGAGAGCAAGCAAATGATTTCCGCGATCGAAAGGTCGCGGCCTCATTGAAGCTGTTTGACTCGAAGTCCAAGGGGCCGGAATCAATCGATTTCCGCGATCGAAAGGTCGCGGCCTCATTGAAGCAAATTCATCCGCAACCGTGTTGATGTCATCACACCGAATTTCCGCGATCGAAAGGTCGCGGCCTCATTGAAGCCCTTAGCCGAATAGCACACAGAGTTTTGAATTGTCGTATTTCCGCGATCGAAAGGTCGCGGCCTCATTGAAGCATACTCATCGTCGCGAACGAGCAAGCTGGAAGACAGACATTTCCGCGATCGAAAGGTCGCGGCCTCATAGAACGAACCACGGGACAATCCCGCTGCTTTCCTTAGCTTCGTAAATGTACTTCCCGAAGTATCGACGTGCTTGTGATGTCCTTCCCCCCGAACCCAGGGTAACCCGTGCCCTGTCAGAAAAACTAAGTGTTCATGCGTTCGAATTGGGGCGCGTCGAATTTGCAAGTAATCATTGATGGCATGCTGTGTTTCCGGCCACAACACAAAACGCCTTGGCTGTCCTGTTTTCAGCCTTGCTAGATCAACCCAACATTCTTCTTGATCAACATCCGCGATATCATCGAATTCCATAGCTGCAATATCGCCGGCGCCTAACCCTGCATTTATCGCAAGCAATATAAGTGGCTTGAAGTTAATACCAGCTTGTTCAATGATCGCCCTAATATCGCCGGCTTCTAAGTCTTTCCGGCCTTGTTTGCGAATCGATTCTTTTGTTATCGCTACTTCCGTTTCGGTAGCAAAATTTTTGCCGTATCTAGGCTTGGGGGTGTACTCATTTTCGTAACACCAATTCAAGAACACTTTGATTCTACGAATGTCACCAGCAACGGTTTCGGGTGCTCGCTTAGTCACCGTTCTGCCAAAGACTTTACCTCGCAACGCTTTAGTTCTTGCAATCGGCTTGAACAACTCCCACTTGATTTTTCCGAAGTGCATTGGCGATAGGTCCGCAGCAACAAAACCATTTCCAAGATGTGCAATCAACCTCTTGATAGTCATTTCGCAAAGTTCAATGTGTCGCAAGCCGGGCTTACCCGTGACCTCGTACTTTGCCCGCTGGTCCGCAGAAAACACGTTACCCAGCTCCACAATCGTCGCTTTGCCCCCACGGCTCTTTGGAGTCTCACCAGCATGCAACGCATCCTTCTCGGCATTCCATCGCTTAGCGGCTTCATCCTTGTCAGTGCCGAAGTAATAAACCTTTCCCCGAATCTTCTTGCACCACTGCCCTGATGGAACATGTAGCCATAGTGCGAAATCTGCCTTCTTTGCCGCTACCTTCTTTGCTGTTGTCTGGACCATTGCCGTACTCCCGTTTTCGTGTTTGAACTGATCGAAACCAAGTCCAGGTTATCAAAAAGGAGTAGTGACCGGGAGTAGTAAGCTAGAAAAACAAAGCGGGTGAACGGATTCGAACCGTCGACATACAGCTTGGGAAGCTATCACTCTACCAACTGAGTTACACCCGCATACCATAGATAGTATACCGAAATATAAGGAAGCTGGGTAAAAAAATCCCCTCAAGACACGCTTCCAAAAAAAGCTTATTTTATCTGGCCTTCGATACTATGCGTCGGCTCATGGCTTCAATTGCCGCTTCGGCAGCCTCCCGACTTGGCATCTCTACAAACGCATATCCACGCGAACGATTGGTCTCTTGGTCCACAATGATCTTCACACTGCTGACTTGTCCAAAATGTCCAAAAGCACGCCTTATCTCGTCTTCCGTAGCATACGTCGATAGATTTCCAACATAAATGCTCGTCATTCCTATCACCTCATCGTCTCGAGCGGTTCTGCTTCTTGCCATTAGTAGCCTTGGAAATAAAGACGACAAGAACTATCACAATGATAGCCAAAGGCACCATACATGTCAGTATTGTAGCAGCAATTGTACCTAATATTGTTGTACCGATCACGGGCGTACCGTTCCCTGGAGGGTTGCCGGCGGAGGAATCGTTTGCGTGAGCCCGAGCCGATATGCCAACAATTGGACTGTTGTTTGGTTTCGATAACGTGATCAATGCCTCCTTGGCCGTGCCATCATCGAGCGCTTGCAAGAGAGCGAAATCAGCCTGGCTGTTGGCTATATTCGAGTCGCCTTTTTCTGCGAAGACTTCTTGAATTGCCTTCGACAAAGCAACTCCGTCATCTGCGCGACGGTAACTGTGCACTCGCGTCGCTAACGAGTGATTCTGTTTCATATCGACTCCGATTGCGTCGACTATTAATCCACGGGATAACACGTCTGGCAAGTATTGAGCAAGCAATTTTGCATCGGTCGCCTCGCCATCTGTGACGATGAGCAGTCTGTAGTTGCCGTAAATCTGCTTCACTCGCAATTGCAGTAGTGCATCCGCTCCCTCGCGTATCCGATCTCCAAGCGGTGTGCCGCCATCGGCCATGACGAACTCAACGCGTCGCGTTGCCTGCGGCACCGAAAGGTGTTCGAGCGGAATGGCCCAGTGGCCTTTTGACTTCTCACCGTTGAGTAGCAATAAGCCAAGTCGGGTATCGGGAGGAAACTGCTTTAAGACGGCGTCAATTGCCTTCTTTGCTGCATCGATACGCTTAACTCCACCGGTCATCTTTTCGTTCATAGAACCAGAATCATCCAGTACGATCACCACACTGTCGCTGGCCGCGGCCGTTGATGTCCACGCAAAAGATGCGAATGCAACAAAACATAATAGCTGGCAGAATTTGGAATTCATGGATTTGTTTCACTGTGTCCGGGAACGTAAGCCGTTAGAAATTGAAGTCGGATGGAGCTAGCGACTCCGGATTGACTTTCACGATTCGAAACTCGACACGCATGTTTTCTTTAGCTTCTTCGAGGCTCTTTGGTTTTGGGATTACAGGCTCCATCACGCCCGCACCGACAGGTACAATCTGCGAAAGGTCGATATTCATCCCCTCTCGCTTGGCATAACGCTGCAATTCTGCAAAAACGTTGTCTGCCCGCGACTTCGAGAGATTGAGTGCAGCCTGCATAGTCACCGATGGATCTGGATTTCCGCCTCCGAATGCCCCACCCTTGATCAGGTCCACGACTTCCTTCGTCCGGTTGAGATCGAGCGGTTTGCCGTTCATGAAGTAGCGATAATTACCTGCTGTGCCATTTTGTTGAATGACTCCCTTTGCGATACCACTCTTGATCAAATCCAACAGCGTCTTGGTTGGATCGGAATGCCCTCGGATGATGACTCTCGCATTTCCAAATTTGCTCGCTTCTTTGAGAGCGCGAGAGAAGTCCGAACCGTATCGATCGGCCGAGAAATCTTTCTGGTCCGGCTCGAAACCGATTGTAAAGCTGACTATCGTATTCGCATCGAGATTGTCACCTAAGAATAGTTCCGTGGACTCGGCCGAACTCTTGTCAAACTTTTCGCTCGACTTCAATTCCGAGTATTCAATCTCAGCCAACTTCGCGATCACTTTGTAATCGAAATCATTGGGATCGAAACCATTGCGTCCTTTGGCATATCCCCAACTTGTCGCTAGGTCGATCGATTCGCTCATCTTTGACGTAAAACCGCTCAAATTTCCTTTGTCGAGAAAGAAGGCCATCTGCCCCGTCAATCCCACGAAGGAGCAATCGAGCAACAAGCCATGGGCATCCTCCTCCAATGTCGGAATAGTCTCCTTGCCAAAGATGCGTTGTGACAACCCAAGGATTTGTTCGTATTCCTTGGACAGTTTTTTCGATTCGGTAAAACTGCGTCGCATGGCCACTAGTTTCTCTGTCGCCTTAAGTTGTCCAGCTACAAACTTCTTCACCCAGTCTTTGTTGGCATCGTACCAATCACGTCGTACTGCATAGACGTCGGCAATGGAACGGCTCATCTGTGCAGTGCTATTGATGACGTGGGCGCCAGCCACAGTTCCTTCCGCCCCGGTGCCAATTTCTGTTAGACCAGTGCTCAAGCCCATCATGTCCGGTGTGATAACACAACAAGCGTCGATGGTCGGATCTTTTCGAAAGGCTTCTGCGGGACCGTTTGGTCCAGTGATGTCTTTGGTCCATACGATCGTTACGTCCGCTTTGTTAAGTTTGGCAGCTCCGAGGGAATCGTAAAGCAAACCGACGTGCGGTCCACCTTGTTGGCAGGCAATTTTTTTGCCTTTGAGATCGTTTAGATTGCGAATGGTTTTGCGACCGACAATATGGTCTCCCGCGCTCCAGGACAATTGCATGATAATGACGGGTTTGGTTCTTGGGTCTGCACCGAGGACTTCTCCTGCTAAACCGATCATATGCATCGTTCCGCGAAGAAACGGCGACTTACCTTGCACATAATTTCGCACTTGTCCAACAAAGTCGTCGCCGTTGACCAATTGGATGTCGAGCCCGGATTGCTTGAAAATCGAGGCAGGTTTCGTCTTGAGATCGCCGTTTGCCAGAAAGGTTGCAACGTCACCGCCCCACAGAATGTAAGGCACCTCGACAACGCCACCTTTGGCGACGGTGCCTGTCTTGTGTGGACCGAGCAAGTCAGCGAAAGGCTCCTGTGAAAACAAAGGAACAGAAAGAAAGAGAATCGTTGACCAAGCAACGAACAAGGTAGTGCGTGTGTACTGTTGATTCATGTTGGTTGGTTTGGGTGAAAAGATTGGAGTGTTCAATGTCTCGTGCAACTGATATTTAACTGATCGGGGCCTCAAGGCCTCGATCGCTCTAATGTTTAACCGATCGAGGCCATAAAGCCTCGATCGCGGGCGCTGGGAAAACGGCTGCTCACGTATTCTACCTGATCGGTATGTGGCATGTCATGCCCGCCGCTGCGCGGGTTAAACAGGGTTAAACAAGTCGCAAATCGCTGCTGGATAAACAAGTAACAATCTGCAGGATTAACGAATACCTTGTTGTTCAAGTAGGCGGATTTCGTCCTCCATTAGGGCGCGGTCTTTTTCGGAAATATTCGGGTCCGGCAGCAGCGACCGCCGCGTGCAGTTAACAAGTGCTTGTAAGGTTTGATAACGCCGCGTCTGTTTGATGGCTGGCTGCATGAAGTCGCGAATAGTACTCTTCAAGTCGTCCTGGTCTTTCGGTGGAATCGCTTTGAACTGACTTCGAAGTGCCGCAAAGCCGGCAGACGAAAAGTCCTGTTCCAAACCCTCCGCATCCAACCAGCTGACCAATTCCTCATTGTCGATTTTCGTAGGTTTGAGCATCCATCGAATGAATTCCTTGCGATCCTCGCCAATCGGATCGAGAACGGGAATAATCAAATCTCCCACCCGTCCTGGACGGCGAATATCCGGTGAGAGTAAATGAATTCGAGCGGTCATAAGTAGCCAAGTCACTTTCCCTCGCAGTCTTGGGTCGCTCATCATGCCCTGGATTTTGCCGGTAAGACGTCGCTCGGTCTCGTGTGCACCCTCGCCTACACCGCCAAATTGCGTGTCGGCTTCGTCCACAAAAATGACGACCTTTTCCAAGGCTTCTAACACGCGTCGAAGCCGCTCAAAGATTACGTCCGTTTGCCCAAACCATTGACTGCGTATGTTCTTCAGCACCAAGACAGGCATGTCCAGCTCGGCGGCAACCGCCTCAAAAATAAAAGTCTTACCGCCTCCGATGGGACCCGCGATCGCCGCCCCCGGCAACGCTCGATCGTCGGGCAACTTCATGCGAGGGATCAAGTAAATGTTTAGGAATTCTTTGAGTTTGGAAAATCCAATGACATCCTTGAGCGACTGAGACGGTTTCTTGAATTCGATGACGTCTTCACCTAATTGCGATTGAATAAACTGTTCCACTTGGAGCGTTGTATCCTGGCGCTCAATCGGCTTCTGTGCGTAGTCGGCGGCCAAAAGTAATTGACGCATCGCGTGGAGACTCAAACCGGCTGTTGCCTCTGCAACTGTGTCTGCAGATTGTTGAACCGAACGATTGGGACCTAGGGACGCGTGACACTGAATAAAATGCCTGCGCGAAGCCAGATCCGGAGCGGCAACCTCGATCGAGACAACTTGCGGCATGCGAGAGATTCGGGGATGGATCAAACTGCGAGACTCGGCGAAGAAAAGAACCGTGTCTTTGCCACCGAAGAAAGTCGGATCGCCAAACCAATCCGTTACGATAGCGATTCGGCGAACTTGAGCATCGTTCATTCGAGCGACGTCGCCATCACCCGCCGGAAGCAGCATGTCTGCTCCCTCGATCATAATCAGCAAGTTCTCTTTCAGGCAAGTCCGTGAACAAATGGTCAATTGCCGCAAGAACTCTAAGGCTTGCGTGGCATTGCCAATCGCATCGCGCAAGTATTGATCAAACTCGCGTCGTCGCAAATCGAATTTGCTTCCGTCGTTGAGAACTTCGCGCATCGGAATTGCGTCGACCGAAATACCGTTCTTCCACGCGGCCCATGCCTCCCGCAACTTAGCCTTGTCTTCGTCGGAAACACGAACCGGCCCGTTTAGTTCATATACTACCTGGATCAAACCAGGAATTTGTGTTTTGGTTTGGATAAACGCGAGCAATGGCACATACTGCTTGCCATCAAAGAAAAGATCGTAAATATTTCCTGAAATAACGATCGAACGAGCTTGGCCCGAATTGATAATACGAGCAAGATGGCCGAAAAACGGATACGAAGTCGTTGGAAGTTCACCCGTAGGTACTTGAACGCTGACGGTGCTCATGATTTATTGAAATTGGCTTTCGTTAATAGGCAAGCCTAAGGCGTATAAGCACCGATGCATAAGTTTCTTCGTTTAACCGCGTGGGCATAGCCCGCATCGCCCCGCGCTTTCGCTAGGAAAACGCGGCCCGATGGGCACGCGGTTAAACAATTTGTGTGCGAAAACTTGCGTGGGTGCTTACTATTGGGGAAAGTAGTTTGACGAATTTACATCATGTTTGGAATTGTAGACGACGAAAATGTTTTTGGGTTAGGCGAGCCACATGCAGATTTTCGTACAAATTCATCCGCTTCCAAATCAGCAATTGCCGCAATCGTTCGAGTCGCTTGCAGAAATCCTGGGAAGGATGCCAGGCATGTTTTTTGAAATGGACGGCTCCTTCGTCTGGGTGGATCACTCCTTTACGCCAGTCAGCCAAATGGACGGAATGGTCTACGATCGGCAGGGAAAATTGGAGTATGTCGAGGTAAAAGGGGCCTGCAATGCATATCAATGGCAATCACTTTGCCAAGCCGTATGCGGATTAGCAGTCCAACAACCGTTGGAAGCGAATTGCTGCCAAGTGACTTTGGCATTTTCAAACATTGATCAAATCGCTCGGATTCATCAGGTAGTTAGCGGAGTCTGGACCACAGCAAGCGAGATATCGAAACAACTGCAGACTAGGCTCTGATTCTAAACGTAGCATAGGCATCCTGCCTGTGAGGGATAACGCCGAAATCTCAGGCTGGAAGCCTAAGCTACTTTCATTGCTGGATGGCTTAAAAAACAAAGCTTAAAGTGTAGGGACAAAACCTCCTCGCATTCAAGCCTAGAAATTGCTACAATAGGGCTGTCAATATGTTAAAACTCTAGCGCAACTGTCACTCCGCATCCTCCCTAGCTTTCAATGAGGCCCTCCATGTTTCGTTGCCTTCATTATCCAATATCGATTTTTTGCTCCGTGTTGTTGATAGGTACGCCTCAGCAGATATTTGCAGATGCTAAACAAGATGCGACGGAGATATTAAAACAAACTGGTGTCAGTGGCGGATTTGTCGTTCACCTTGGGGTCGGAACCGGGCAGTTAACGGCTGCACTCCGTCAAGGGGACGGAATCCAAGTGCAAGGACTAGATCGCGATGCTGCAGTTGTAAAAAAGGCCCGTAATCGCATTCGCTCCATGGGGATTTACGGTGATGTGGCGGTTGACCTGCTTGATGGTTCACAACTCCCCTATATCGACAACCTAGTGAATCTGCTGGTTATCGAAAACGAAAACAAGATCCCCCAAGAAGAAGTGTTGCGGGTATTAGTTCCCAACGGAGTGGCTTATCGCAAAGAAGCGTCGGGGAAGTGGACTAAAACGGTGAAGCCTCGCCCAAGCAACATCGATGAGTGGTCCCATTATCTTCACGATGCAAGCGGGAATTCTGTGGCGCACGATGATGTGGTCGCTCCGCCTCGCCATTTGCAGTGGGTAGGAAGCCCTCGATACTCGCGTCACCACGATCGTATGGCCAGCATGAGTGCATTGGTTTCTACCGCCGGTCGTATGTTCTACATCATGGACGAAGGCAGTCGCATCTCGATTCAACTTCCTTCGAAGTGGAAACTGATCGCACGGGACGCATTCAACGGAACGGTGCTGTGGAAACGAGATATTGAAAACTGGCAAAGTCACCTTTGGCCACTCAAGAGCGGTCCGACTCAACTCTCACGACGCTTGGTCTCGACTGATAATACCGTATTTACCACGCTGGGATACGATGCCGCATTGTCTGCTTTGGATGCTGCGACCGGCAAGACCATTCAGAAGTACGAGGGAACGGAAGGCACCGAAGAAATTATCACGACCAAAGGAATCCTGTTTCTCGTCGTGAGGAAAGGCAAGGCAGAACTTGCGGACTATGCACCTCTCAACGGTACGGTCGGTGACCAAGCCGTTGCTCGCGGGATGTTTTGGAATGAAGATCCACGAATTCTTATGGCCGTTGAAGCAGAATCAGGACGAACGCTTTGGGCCAAACAAACCAAAATATCACCGCTTACTTTGGCGGCGGATGATTCGCGAATTTATTTCCACGACGGCGAAAAGCTAATCTGCGTTGAACATCGATCTGGCAAGGTCGCGTGGGAAACCACGCCGGTAAGTCGTCGTAATCAGTTCACATTCAACTTTGGTCCTCGACTGGTCGTGCATGATGAAGTCGTGCTCTACGCAGGCGGTGACGGCAAGATGATCAGTGTCTCGAAAGCGGATGGCAAGGCATTGTGGGAGGCCATTCATCCGAATTCAGGTTATCAATCACCACAAGACTTGTTGGTCATGGACGGGCTGGTCTGGTGTGCGCCGACAACATCTGGGAATGACACTGGCGTTTATACCGGTCGCGATCCTAAGACTGGCGAAGTCAAAAAGGAGTTTGCTCCAGACGTCGATACATACTGGTTTCATCATCGATGTTATATTGCTAAAGCGACGGACAATTTCTTGATCCCATCGCGAACAGGCGTCGAGTTTGTAAGCCCAGAAAACAAACACTGGGACATCCACCATTGGGTCCGCGGCGGATGCTTATACGGAGTCATGCCGTGCAATGGTTTGACTTACGCCCCGCCCCATAACTGTGCTTGTTATCCAGAAGCCAAATTGTTTGGCTTCAACGCACTTGCGCCGCTCGCCCCAACGCGACCCATTCCGGCGACTGTTCCGGAGGAAGGAAGGTTGCAAAAGGGACCGGCTTTTCTGCTGCCACTCGACGACATCGCGAACTCAAAGCTAGGGGACTGGCCAACGTTTCGTCACGATGCAGCACGTAGCGGATCTGCTTCGGAGCTGATTCCACCTTCAGTAGAGCAAAAGTGGAGTGTTGACCTCGGTGGTCGATTGACTTCACCGGTGATCGCAAATGGGCGGGTCTATGTCGCTAAGATGGACGCCCACACGTTGTATGCTTTGGATGAAAAGAATGGCAAGGAACTCTGGTCATTCACAGCCGGTGCGAGAATTGACTCGCCGCCATCGGTACACCGGGGCAAGGTTGTGTTCGGTGGTGCAGATGGCTGGGTCTACTGTCTGCAAGCCACGGACGGGCAATTAGCCTGGCGTTATAGAGTCGCGCCATTAGACCGTCGAACGATGGCCTACGAACAGTTGGAATCGCTCTGGCCCGTGCATGGCAGTGTGTTGATTCAAGACGACATTGTCAACTGCGTCTCTGGGCGCTCGAACTTTCTGGACGGCGGGCTTCGCTTGATTCGACTTGAGCTTGCAACCGGCAAGAAATTGACTGAGAACATCATGGATGAAACCAATCCGGAGACTGGAAACAACATGCAAGAGAAGCTCAAAATACTGCAAATGCCGGTCGGTTTGCCGGACATCCTGACGTCCGACGGGAAGTTCATGTACATGAAGTCTCAGAAATTTGACTTGGAGGGAAATCGGCTTGAGATAGGACCCAACTCCGGCGATTTCGTCGCACAGGCCTCGGTGCAGCGAGGAGAAAGCGCTCACTTGTTTGCACCGATGGGGTTTCTGGACGACTCTTGGTTCCATCGTTCGTATTGGGTGCTTGGACGGAGCTTTGCTGGCGGTCACGGGGGTTACTACCAGGCTGGCCGGTTTGCTCCGTCAGGACGCATTATGGTCAATGGCAATGGTTACGTTTACGGATACGGACGCAAGCCCGAGTATTTGCGGTGGACGACAACCATGGAACATCAGTTATTCAAAGCGGATCCCAATCCGCCTGAAATTCCCGCCGACTTCAACAAAGCAGCTAATGTCGCTAATGCAGGTTCTTATGCTCAATTTCAAAAAGCACCGAGTCTTGATCCAGTTGGCAAGGCCATTACGATTGAAGCTTGGGTCACGGCGACCAAGCCGAACGGAGTGATCGCTGCAAGAGGAGGTCCCGCTGAAGGTTTTGCAATCATCTTGGAAGAGGGACGACCTGCGTTTCTGGTCCGGTCTGAGAGTAGACTTACAAGTGTCAAAGGTTCCAGAAGCATTATTGGCGGTTGGCATCACGTGGTTGGCGTACTTACAGAGGACAAGCAGATGCGTCTTTTTGTCGACGGTGAACGGGTCGGGGAAGCGGTTGCGACTGGTCTCCTAACTAAAGATCCTGCCCAGGGAATGGAAATCGGGGCCGATGCAGCTTCAGCAGTTGGGGAGTACGACACGCCGAACTCATTCGCCGGGATCATCGACGAAGTTCGCTTGTACATGAATGCAACAGTTGATGAAGCCATCGCTGAACGTTACAAGAATGGTTCCGAGTTGGGAGAGGATCCTCGACTCGTGATCACATTTGATGATGGGACCGCACGTGATTTCTCAACCTATCGAAACAACGGAACGCTGGAGGGTGGAGCCATTGTGGAGGGGAAGATTGGCAAAGCCATCCAATTCACCGCCAAGAATGCCGCAGCCAAAAACGGAGTTGCCAAAAATGGAGTTGCCAAAAATGGGGCCGGAAAGAATGGCGCGGCAAAAAATGGAGCGGCTGCAAATACAGCCAACAATCAGGCAGCAAAAGCTGGCAATAGTCTCGTGACGCCCAAATGGGCAAATGATGTGCCAATCTACGTTCGTGCGATGGTTTTGGCGGGAAACAAGCTCTTTATCGCAGGCCCGCTCGATGTGATCGACGAGGAAGAGACGTTTAAGAAATTGTCCGAAAGAGACGCTGAAGTTCAAACGTTGCTTGCAACCCAAGACGATGCGTTAGAGGGTAAGTTCAGCGGTCTTCTCTTGGCCGTGAACTGCGACAGCGGCAAAGTTGAGCATCAAATCGAATTGGGAACACTGCCTGCTTGGGATGGGATGTCCGGTGCCAATGGCAAATTGTTTTTGTCGACCACCGACGGAAGACTAATGTGCTTCGGCAAATAGTCGTAGGTCCCGCCTGCCGGGCGGGACTTCAGTCGTAGGTCCCGCCTGCCGGGCGGGATTTCAATCGCAAATAGTTATTCAGGTAGATCCGGCTGTCCTCAAACTTCACAGGAACATGAATGGTCCGTTATCGAGTATGCATTCAAACTGGTATCGCGTTCGCGATTGTACTTAGTGCGACCATCGCGATTGCTTGCAATGTTCCAGTCTTTCGATACGCATTAGAACGATGGCGTCCAGATTTGTGCGAAGTGATCGTATTTCATGATGGAAAACTTTCGGACCAACAAGAACAACAACTGCAAACACTGGAAAAGGAAACCATCGACAAGGGCGGAGCAGCCAACGCAGAAATCAGGCGAAGCCATATCGGTGCGGAAACGGACCCAAAGCGGAAGGAACTTTGGACATCGCTTTCCGGTCAATCTCAAGTAGAGTTGCCGTACATTGTAATGCGTACGGCGCTCGGCAGTGGTGAACTGGTAAATCATTGGCGTGGCCGGCTCGAGGACGCTCCGAAAGCGAATTTGTTTCATTCACCGATTCGACGCGAACTTGCACGCCGATTGCTGAGCGGCGATTCCGTGGTTTGGCTAATGCTCAAATCAAACGATCCCGTCAAAAACAAATTAACTCGCGATTTACTGTCTGTAGAATTAGATCGGTTGGGCAAGAAGCTTCAACTGCCAGATGGAATCGGTTTGCCAGGCTCGGAACTCTATGCAGAAGTTCCCTTATTTCTCAAGTTTACGGTTCTGGAAATTGATCCTAAAGATCCAAACGAGCAACTTTTGATTAAGTTGATGTCGGGTTTCGAATCAGACGAAAAGGACGAACCATTAGTTGCGCCGGTGTTTGGACGCGGACGAGCGCTGGAAGTAATACCGGCTAAGCAGATAAACGCAGGCCTCATCGAAGACCTTACCATGTTTTTATGTGGTGCCTGTTCATGCCAAGTTAAGGAACGAAACCCAGGTTTTGATTTGTTGCTCTCCACAAATTGGAATCGTGAACTCTATGGCGAAGATGGTGAGACTCCCCCCACAGTAACGACATTTGAGCGAACGCCGTCAACTCAAACGCTTCTGACGATTCCTCCAGGCAGAAAAAAATAAAAATGGCATTCAGGGAGCACATGTTGTGAATCGACAAACGGTGGTTCTGTTAGGGTCCGTGGTTGTTGTCGTTGCGTTGCTGTTAATGATGAACGCATCGCAATCGACGAGGCTAAGCAACCACAATCGTGGGAATGAAGGCGAATCGTTGGTTTTATTTTGTGCAGCCAGCAATCGAGCTGTAATGGAGTCGATTCGGTCTGAATATGAGAAGGAATTCCAGCGTTCGATACAGATTCAATATGGTGCATCGCAGACGCTACTCTCCTCAATCGAAGTGAGCGGAACAGGGGACCTTTTTCTCCCAGCGGACGATAGCTTTGTCGAATTAGGAAAGAAGAAAGGCTTGCTTAGCGAAGTGCTTCCGTTGGCAACGATGCATGGAGTCGTTGCGGTTCGCAAAGGAAATCCCAAGCACATTCACACTTTTTCCGATCTTTTGCGGCCCGGCATACGAATGGTCCAAGCTAGTCCTGATGCGTCTGCTATTGGCAACCGGACGCGAGCGTGCCTGACCGAAAGCAAACAATGGGATCGCCTTGAATCTGCGACGCTTGCTTTTCACACGACGGTAACTGACGTAGCAAATGATTTGGTGGTTGATTCTGCAGATGCTGGCATTGTCTACGACGCCGTCCTGAAGACCTACCCAGCCCTTGAATCGATCGAAGTACCCGAATTGAACGGCATCGTATCTCAAGTATCATTGGCCTTGATTTCTGGCTCCAAGCAACCTCAGGCGGCACTTCATTTCGCACGCTACGTCGCTGCGAGAGATCGTGGCTTGAAGCACTATACCGACCATGGTTTTCGGATTACAAGCGGCGATGTTTGGAGCGACGTGCCGGAACTGTCGATATTTGCCGGCTCGATGCTTCGACCTGCCATCGAGGAGACACTGATTGCATTCGAACAACGCGAGGGAGTGCGAGTGACTCGAGTCTACAACGGTTGCGGCATTTTGGTTGCCCAGATGAAAGCTGGCCAGCAGCCTGATGCCTATTTTGCATGTGACCGAGAGTTCATGAATCAAGTGCCCGATCTTTTTCCCAAGCCGATCGATGTTTCGATGAATGAATTGATAATATTGGTACAGAAAGGGAACCCTCTGGGCATCAAGACTCTCCGTGATCTTTCGAAAAAGGGGCTTCGAGTTGGAGTCGGGCATGAAAAACAATGCGCGATGGGTTGGCTCACACAGAACACGCTTCGCGAAGGTGGAGTCCAACTTGAAGTTATGGAAAACGTAACGGTTCAGTCACCGTCAGGCGATATGTTGGTGAACCATATGCGGACTGGGGCGCTGGACGCTGCTGTAGCATACTTGAGCAATGCTGCGGGGGCTGCCGAGTATCTTGATGCCATTCCAATTAAGGGGCTGTCCTGTTCGGTGGCGACGCAACCATTTGCGGTAGCCGAACGGTCGCCCAACGCTCAATTGGCAGAACGCTTGTTACAGAAACTTTGCTCGAAAGAGTCCAAAGAAATCTTTCAAGCCGAAGGGTTCCGTTGGCAGAACCCGAAACCTTAGGCGAGCGGCAGCCCAAGCACAATGCCAGAACATTGGAAGCCATGACATTCAAGAACAACTCGTCGCGATCCACGTCACACGCCGCAAACAGAACGGCGACGATCCTATTGGGGGTTTTCCTTCTGTTCGGCAATTTGCAACTTTCAGCTATTGCCCAAGAATATTCGGTATACAAAACATTGGACGCGATGCACGCATCGACGAATTCAAAGTACTCGAAAGTCACACGAGTTTCAGGCACTGATGGCTACACAGGCTTCTGATTCTTTGGAATTGAACAATTCGATTCGACGAACCGTTATGCATTAGGGATGAAAGTCGCCGTTGAGAAGCGAACCGTCACTCCAACCGATGTAGCCGATCAACGACGATGGAAGTGGCACGTTGCACAGTCTGCCGGGCGAGGCCAAGCGAAAACCGGATACAACCTACATGGACTAGCAGCCAAGTCATTCCGTCCACTTACGCGAGGTCAGTGGGGCGGAGGATTTTGGCAGCGGCTATCGGAATCTAGCCTGTCAGTCATCGGTCCACCGACCAAGGAGGTCGTTCAAGGTCGGTGGTGCCGACTTAGCACCGACAAAAGGTCGTTGGTTTTAGCTCACCACTGACCTTGGGTCGATGGTGAGCAGGTTTGGTAACCAGAAGAAATCGCCCCAGCCCCCTTTTCTCCCTCGACCGGCTGCCTTTGGCAGCCGGTCGAGGGAGAAAAGGGGGCTTCGCGAATACGTCGATTTCTGGTTACCAAACGCACTCACCATCCAGACATGCTGGATGGCGTCGACTTCGGGCGGCCAAGTAAAAAACTCGCGATGTAAGGAGACAATTGAACATGAATCGCTAGCGGTGAGAGGATACGGTTTTTCATTTAGGATTTCATGGGAAAACGAAAACTCTTCGGTCCGTTTCGAGCGTGGCCGGATAGATATCGATACCGGCGATCAGCGAGAACATTCAAAAAAACGGCCAATTGGACAATTGGACATGAATGGCTCTTGCGAGTACAGTAAACTCTTCAAAAAGGGTGAGTATGCGTCACAGAAACTGCATCTAGGATGCTTCAACCCATTTGGGTGGTTCGGTAAAGCCTAGCCTATGGCGCTTTCAAGGCCATCGACGGTGTTATTGTGTGGTTTGTTTTTCTTTTCAAAAAAGGGTGGAATTATGAAGTTGAAATTGAGGCGTGAAGGGTTCACTTTAGTTGAGTTATTGGTTGTGATTGCAATTATCGGGATTTTGGTTGGGCTTTTGCTCCCTGCTGTTCAAGCTGCTCGCGAGGCTGCTCGTCGAATGCAATGTACAAATAACCTCAAGCAAATCGGTTTGGCTGTTCTTAATTACGAAAGTACATACCAAAAATTGCCAAACAAATCTGGTGGATCGACAAACGTTTTTGGACATCCGGAACGAATCACGTCGAATTATGATCGACTCAGCCCTTTTGTTCCAATGTTGGCCTTTGTTGAGCAAACGGCTTTGTTGACTCGAATTCAAGCTGGCAACGAAACCACAACTTTAGGGGTGGTCTCACCTGGCGGACCGTCCGGCTGGTTCCCCCGACTCGACGGGTCTACGACGGGAACTGGACGGTACTTTCCTTGGACAGTATCAATTCCTGCATACCAATGCCCATCGGACTCGATCGTTCCGATATCGACAGGCGAACACGGGACAAACTCGTACGCTGTTAACATGGGAGACGTTATTATCAACGTAAACGGAAGAGAGGCGATGCGTGGTCCGTTGGGCGGCGTTGGATTTTACAAGAGATTGTCCGCCATAACCGACGGCACTAGCAATACTATCGTGTTTAGTGAACGACTCGCTCACAATGCAAACAATTTTAACGACGGTACTTTCAAGACCGCATCTGGAGCAGAGCTTATTGGCCGATTTGAGGTCCAAGAATTAAGCATTCAAGCCAGTCCAGCAGCTTGTCTCGCAGTTGCGAATGGCAATCAAATCAAAGCTGGTAAGCAGATTAAGGCTCGTTTTGGAATTCTTTGGACGGACGGTCAAGCGGAACGAATTGGTTTCAATACAGTTCTAGGACCAAACAAGCCATCCTGTTTTGGCGACGGAATTCAGGCGGCTGATTCTGGAACAGTGGTCTTATCCGCTAGTAGCGCACATACAGGCGGTGTAAATGTTGTAAGAGTAGATGGCTCCGTTGGCTTCATTTCGAATGGGATCGATACAGGAAACGCATCAGCAATGCTGCAAACGGCTACGACACGTCCAAGTGGTGCATCTCCCTATGGAGTTTGGGGAGCGCTTGGCTCGTTGGATGGTGGCGAAGTCGCTCAAGTCGACAACTGATTTTGTCAGAAATTTTCATCAAGGCCACTGTAACGATTGACACAGTGGCCTTCTTTTTTGTCCTTTTGTATTCAGGAGTGTATTGATGGTTGCGACGCGATTTTTTGTTTTGGGAACAGTTTGCATATGTATTGCGGGCTGCAGTAGCGACAAGGGCGACAGGCCTACCGCGCCAGTAAAAGTTACGATCACTTATAAAAGCAAACCTGTTGAGAATGCGATTGTGCAGTTTATTACTGTCGAAAGTCCTCAGCCTGCAGTCGGCACTACGGATGCGTCAGGAAATTGTTCGTTGACCACATACAAGCCAAACGACGGCGCAATCATTGGCAGCAACAAAGTCACTGTCCTTAAGAATGACATCGACAAAACAAATATTAGGCCGGTTCGGCCAGAAGACGCCGATTTGGTCGGTGTAACGCCTGCTCCCATTCTAAAGAGCCTCGTTCCTAAAAAATACTCAGATCCAGACAAATCTGGCCTCATCGAAGAAGTAAAAAAGGGCCAAAATACGTTTGCGTTTGAACTGAAGGATTAGATGGAAAAAAGGCAAATGCTCAGGCTCCATACCATCAGACCGCAAGAGGATAAATTCGCTGAATTTTCATGACTTCACTAGCGTATGCAAATCCAAGATAAACTCGACCGAAATGCGAGTCCCCCGAATGACAGGTTTCCCGACCAGAACTTTTGGATCACAACTGACAACTGACAACTGACAACATCTCGATTCGAATGATTCAAATAAAACTCCTCCCATTGATTTCGTTCTTGTTCTTTTCTCTTGTCAGCGCGAGCACAACATTACTTGCTGCGGATCCCAACCTGGCGGCGGAAACCAAGAAACCGAACATTTTGTTCCTTTTTGCTGATGACTGGGGCCGGTATGCAAGTATCTACTCGGAAGTCAACGGGAAAGGTGGCATCAACGATGTGGTTCGTACTCCCAACTTTGATAAAGTTGCGAAGCAGGGAGTGTTGTTTCGCCATGCGCATGTCAACGCTCCGTCGTGTACACCATGCCGAAGCTCTTTATTGTCCGGTCAGTATTTCTGGCGAACGGGGCGTGGAGCAATCCTGCAAGGAGCAGTGTGGGACGAGTCCATTCCTACGTATCCATTGCTTTTACGCGATGCGGGATACCATATCGGCAAGACATATAAAGTCTGGAGCCCCGGAACACCAGCCGATGCGCCTTATGGCGGCCAAAAGCACTCCTATCAAAATGGCGGAGGGCGATTCAATCAGTTCTCGCAGAACGTGACGAAATTGATCGAAAGCGGCAAGTCTCCAGAAGCTTCTAAAGAGGAACTATACAGTGAGATTCGTACCAACTTCAAGGACTTCATAGCTGCCCGCGAAACAGGTAAGCCTTTTTGTTATTGGTTTGGCCCGACGAATGTTCACCGCTCTTGGACCAAAGGAAGCGGTAAGGAACTGTGGAACATCGAACCGGATTCACTTCAGGGAAAGATGCCACCGTTTCTACCCGATGTTCCTGAGGTGCGAGAGGATCTTGCAGATTACTTCGGCGAGATCGCCGCGTGGGATGCGGGCATCGGTGTGATTTTAGCCGAACTCGACAAGACGGGCGAGCGAGAGAATACGCTCATAGCGATCAGCGGCGATCATGGCGCGCCTGGTTTCCCACACGGTAAATGCAACCTGTATGGATTTGGCACGGGTGTCTCTCTGGCGATAAGTGGGCCAGGAGTCGGCGGTGGCCGCGTCGTTGATGATTTTGTGAATCTTCCCGACCTCGCGCCGACTTTTCTAGAAGCCGCAAGTATTGCGAGTCCTGAAGTCATGACCGGACGCAGTTTGTGGCCGGTGCTGAAGTCAAACAAATCGGGACTTGTCGATGAGACTCGGACGTGGGTGGTGACAGGCCGAGAGCGTCATGTTGAAAACGCGCGCGCCGACTACAGTCCCTATCCTCAACGTGCCATTCACACTGCCGACAATCTTCTTATTATCAACTTCCGACCAGACCGTTGGCCACTTGGCGATCCGTATCGATTGCAAGGTGACAATCAGGCAACGGTGGATGAGATTACCAAAACAACTCGCACCACTCACCCAGACGATGACGCCGGTCCGGCCAAGGGATGGCTTGTCGGCCAGCGGAATTCCCTTGAGTGGAAATCGCATTACGAATGGGTTTACGGTAAACGACCGAAGTATGAATTATACGACCTGAAAAAAGACCCGCATGAGACTAAAAATGTCGCTGATGATCCAGCATATGCTTCGGTAAAAGCGGATCTTGAAAAGAAACTGATGGGAATACTGAGAAGCACCGGCGATCCACGTCTCATAGAAGATGGCAAGTTCTTCGAAACTCCGCCCATGTCAGGACCTTTATCCGATGAAACGGTGGCTCTGAAGAAAGCGACTAAACAAACAAAAGCTAAAGGGGATACGGGGAACGCTAAGGCTAAGAATCAATAAGCGGCGTCGATCATAAGTCGGGCTGAACCGGACGCTAGCGCGTTGCGGCTGATTAGCCGAAGGGCGCTAGCCCACGGTTTGCGGCCGATATGTTGTGATCGATGCCTCAATAAGCCATGACTTGCCACCAATCATAAAATATGACTGACATAAGCAGCGAGAAGTGGCTTTGGATCAAAGGTGGACTCTTTGTTGTTATCGGCTTTTTGTCCCTTGGTTTATTGCTTATGGAGCTTACCAATGCGAAACAAATTCTCCTTGTTCTGCTATCCATTTGGGCATTCTGTCGTGCCTATTACTTTGCGTTTTATGTGATCGAAAAATACATTGACGATGAGTACCGATTTGCTGGCTTGATTTACTTGCCTCAATACATCGTTCAGCGATGGAGCGGATCTTTACCCACAGAACCAATGTCATCGCAATCGGGTACGAGGTTGTCCTGGTATGTTTTCTGGCCATGCGTTTTTCTTATCTGCAATATTATTGGCCCTGTTGTCTCCCATTGGATCGTAGAAGGCGTCAATCAGGAAGAATTCATTGGCGCTAGTATCGCAGGTGCATACGCAACGCAGATCGCATTTCTAGCGATCGTTGCATCGCTGGCAAGAATACCGCTGAAGTATACGATTCCTCTTTCAATCCTAATACTTTGGGTGCTAGCGGCAGCAATTGTTTTCGGTTTTGCGCTCATTTCGGACGCATATGGTTTTGCGGATTTTTTGCCTTTTTTTTTCTTTTTGCCGTTGCTCTTGGCTGCGGTCATCGGACAGCTGCTGTTGGCGAAATCCCTTCTGGCGTTCTCATGGTGCAATATCCATGAGTCAAGTACAGCAAGGCAAATTGAGAAAGAGCAAAATCAACTAACGATTCGTTATCTCCTTGCAAGCACAGTCGCAGTTGCACTACTTTGTCTGGTTTTCAATGCCTCAAAGGATGTACTCCCACTTCCGCCTGACTATTCTTTTCTCGTATTTTCGCTGACCTATCTAGTTGTAACTCTTCCTACCGTGGGTTTGTTGATCCTGCTATTGAGGGTTACACTTTCCGTGTCGACTCTCAAGCACGAATGGAAATCAATTGTTCTGATTGCCGTTTGCATGGTCATATTCCCGTTTATCTTGCATAGTCTGATACAATTTCCCTTCTCGTTTCACGGTCGAGCATTATCGTCAATAACGACCAAGGAAATCCTACAATGTTATTGCTTCGTAGGAGGATTTGTGACGTCAATGACTATCGTTCTTCTGCATGCAAGATCACAGGGATTCCGTTTGAGGTACTCCACATTTGACAACCATGAAAAATAACCTATCGAGACTGAGTATTTCTCAATTGGGATAAAGCAGCCGAAACCATCGTCCAAGAAGATGAAAAACAACTTTCGATTGAGTAGAATTGCATTGGATGGAAAAGAGAACCCTAGCAACGCAAGGAATGGAAACGATGAATGAAGTAGCAATGCGGCAATTTTTAAACTCGAAACCGTTCGAGCCGTTCGTAGTCATAATGTCCAGCGGCCAACGCTACGAAGTGCGACATCCTGAAAACGCGGTGCTGACCAAAACCAAGATCGTAATCATCGATCCTGAATTGGATACAGTATCCATTTGTGCCTTGCTTCATGTTGCCAGCGTCGAAACACAGCAGCCAGCCTAGACCAAAACGGCATGGTCATGCCGACAGCAAAGTGGCACATGATCCTCGAAACCCTTGAAAGAGCCTCGGAATCAATCGCAGACGCTAAACACGAGATCATCCGAACGGAAGCCACGAAGTCAAATCGAACGATGCTATACGACTCGTATCCGGAAGATGACCGCGTGGTTCAGGTGGGACTTATTCACGTCAACATTATCGAGAATCGACAAAGGGCTTAAGCCAGACTCAAAATTGGATAGACAATGACAATTGCCGCCGCATGTCAGTTTCAATGATCGGAGTTGCCCGATGCAAGACTTTTTTGGCCGCTGGTTTGCCAATGAAAAAACCCTAGATTCTCAGAGAAAACCTAGGACTTTTTTTGAGAGGCTCCGGTGGGAGTTGAACCCACGATGGCGGATTTGCAATCCGCTGCCTTAGCCACTTGGCTACGGAGCCATAATCAATCAATTTAACAGACGGGTTTTAATGGAGTTTTGCCCACCGGTCAAGATGGTTCTTTCTTCGACGCGTTCGGCCACCCGCTTGAGGAAAGTTCCATGACGTTTGAAACGCTGTCTTTTTCGCAGTGGAATGCTTTCCGCATCCAAGTTCTGATGTATTCGGAAGAGCCTTATCGAAGTAGACGTGTTGTTGTTTTGTCTAAACCAAATATGCCCACTTCTTGCCCCAGGGAATCGATTATAAGCCCGTCTTTGACCTTCCACGACCGGGATGGTGCCTCTGGAATCGGAATAACGAGCGGGAACAAACAAATAACGTACAAAGCGAATTTAAGCATTTTAGCTCCAAATTTGATGTGAGTGGCGGGCTAACTCAGACGTACCCAGTCCTTTGCAAAATGAGCCTTGGGCGGAGCGATCTTGGCAACCGCCAAATGGGGTAGGCATATTGCCCTGTCTACTAAATCCAGAAAAACGTCTGGATCAAAGGGTTTTGGCAAGCAATACACTCCTCCCGCCAAATTCAATGGCTCAATCCAGTTCGCTTCAAAGGATTCGGCCAAGAAAAGGACTGGAAGTTCACGTGTTGAGTCGTGGCCCCTCAAAAGGCAGGCGTCATTGGCTGCTTTCAGCGCGTCTCGTCCAAAGGAAAATACAATTAAGTCGAAGATAATTGCCTGGGTCGCTTTTAGTCCGACCGAGGTCTCTCTAGCCAAAAAACAACGATAGCCCTTTTTGTCCAAAATCGCAGACATTCCGGTCAGCAATAGCGGGTCGCTTTCGACAATTAGGATCATTGGCGGTTTGACAGCTTGGTTTTCCATCACTTTTTCCTACAATCTGCACCTTCTCAAACAACAATTCACTCTCAATTGCTCGAACATGGCCGATTCTCAGGATCGAGACAACACCGGTTTAGGGGTTCATCAGGCTGCAAGGCTTGAAAAGCTAAAGAAAATCGAGGCCCTCGGCTTGGATCCGTGGGGCTCAAGGTTCGATAACCGGACCTTCAATGGCCCAGTCCGCGTAATGGCTGACCAAGTGCAATACAAAAAGGAAGACGGAACCCTCGTTCCGCTCCCCGATTTGGATGCTTCAAAATTGCCAGGAGCCGAACCGATCGACTACAAAGCTTGGAAAGCAAGCCAAGGCACAGGTGAGGAAATTGGTCCCAATGTCCGAGTTGCCGGTCGTATCATGCTTCTTCGGACCGCAGGCAAGCTCTATTTTTTGAATATTCGCGATTGGACCGGCGACATACAGATCATGATCGCCAAGGGCCATGTGCCTGATGCTGACTTCGATCTTGCCAAACTTTTGGATTTTGGTGATTTGGTTGGAATCGATGGTCGGCTCGGTCGGACTAATACAGGCGAACTGACAGTTATTGCGACCAGGCTTCACTTTATGACCAAGACGCTCGAACCGCCCCCAGAAAAGCATGCAGGATTGCAAGATGCCGAACTGCGGCAGCGCATGCGGTACGTCGATTTGACGTACAACACGGACTCACTCCAGACCTTCCTCAAGCGCACCAAGATCATCCACTCGATTCGATCGACGTTGGCATCGCATCAATTTGTCGAGGTCGAGGGGCCAACGCTCCATACGATCGCGGGCGGTGCAGCGGCCAAACCGTTTGTGACACATCATAATGCGCTCGATATGCAGTTGTTCCTCCGGATCGCTCTTGAATTACACCTCAAGCGATTGATGGTTGGTGGCATTGAACGCGTCTATGAAATGGGGCGAGTTTATCGCAACGAAGGGATCAGCCCCAAGCACAATCCCGAGTTCACCATGATCGAACTTTATTGGGCCTATGCTAACTACGAAACGATGATGGACTTAACCCAACAAATCATCTGCGATGCGATTCGAGCGACTGGACAAGGATTCCAGCTCAAGTGGGGCGACCTTGAAATCGATTTCACGCCACCATTCCAACGTCGGACTTATGGCAGTCTGTTCGAAGAACGAACTGGCCTCAAGATTTCGGACACGGATGGGATCGCAAACTTGGCCAAGAAGATTGGACTCAATCCGGCAGGCAAGCATCCAGACGTTGTTGTAAGCGAAGTCTTTGAGGAAAAGGTTGAGGACTCGCTCATTGGCCCGATCTTTGTCATTGACTATCCGGCAAGTATTTGTCCACTTACCAAACGCAAAGACGGCCATCCTGAGATCGCTGAACGTTTTGAGCTATTCATTCATGGGATGGAATTAGCGAACGCTTACACCGAACTCAACGATCCCATACTGCAGGAGAAGCTGTTTCGAACCCAACTCGACGGCATGGCCGAGGAAGATTCTATGGCAAAAATGGACCACGACTTTGTTCGAGCCCTTCGATATGGCATGCCGCCAGCTGGCGGGCTTGGCATCGGCATCGATCGATTAATCATGTTGCTGACCAACTCGCGTAGTATTCGCGACGTTATTTTGTTCCCACTCTTGCGCCACGAAAACTAGGACGACCGACTAAAAAATGGAAGCTGGAATTGTAGGTCTACCCAACGTAGGCAAAAGCACACTCTTCAATGCATTGACCGGTTCACAATCAGCCCAGGCGGCAAACTATCCGTTTTGTACGATTGATCCGAACGAAGGGATCATCAGCGTGCCCGACGAACGACTCAATCGAATCGCGAAACTGGTCAGCCCGCAAAAAGTCATCCCGGCGATGCTGAAGTTGGTTGACATTGCAGGCATCGTCAAGGGTGCGAGCGAGGGACAGGGGCTTGGAAACAAATTCCTCAGTCATATTCGTGAAGTCGATGCCATCCTGCAAGTCGTTCGTTGTTTTGCCGATCCAGATGTCATTCATGTTGGCGGAAAAGTAGATCCCTTATCCGACATCGAAACGATCGAAATGGAGTTAATGTTTTCGGACATTCAAACGTTAGAGAATGCATTACCCAAGGCGGAACGAGCTGCGCGCGGCGGTGACAAAGAAGCCAAATTGCGAGTTTCCGCGATTCAACATTGCATGGAGCAATTGAACAAAGAGTTGCCCCTGAGAAAAATGGCGATGGATGAGGTCGAGGCAAAGGCGATATCCAGCTACGGTCTGATGACCGCTAAACCCATACTTTACATTGCCAATGTGGACGACACAGATTTGCATGGAACGAGTGAATTGGTCGGCAAGATCCTCGCGTATGCAGAGACCGTCGGGGCTCAAGTTGTTCCTGTCTGTGCCAAACTCGAAGCAGAAATCGCTGAGTTGGACGAGCCGGACCGGACTGAAATGCTGAAAGCGGTGGGCCTTGAAGAACCTGCATTGCAATCGGTTGCGCGCAAGGCATACCAAACATTGGGATTACAGAGCTATTTCACGGCGGGTGAAAAAGAAGTGCGTGCTTGGACGGTTCCGGTGGGTGCCACGGCTCCTCAGGGAGCAGGTGTCATTCACAGTGATTTCGAACGCGGCTTTATCCGATGCGAAGTATTCTCGTTGGCCGATTTAGAGAAGTACGGCACCGAGAAAGAAATCCGCTTGGCCGGCAAATTGAGAACCGAAGGCAAGACTTACATTATGCAGGATGGGGACATCTGTCACTTCTTGTTCAATGTTTAGTATTATTGAGCCGCAACGCGCTAGGCATTGTCACAGCTAAGTTTTAGGGTTTGGTAGTAGTGGACGAGGCGACGAGTCCCTGCGATTTGCGTCGCATACGGGACTCGTTACCTCGTCCACTACCCTAGTCTTTAGCTGAATACGCACTAGCCCATTGAGGCTCAAAATTACCAAATTGAGGCTCGAAATTTACACAGTAAGTGCCATTGGGCTAGCGCCTGCGGCTCAAGTTTTATTCAAACATGAAAGATTCCATCGACCGTGCTTCATCGCAGGCTACTCTCTGCCTTTGTTCTTATCACAGTCTCGCTCATTTTGATCGGCTTGGACCTTTGGCTTCCGATTGCAGGGCAGCCAGGTGTTTGGATGATTCCGTTGTACTTGTTCATGACGCTTGGGACGGCGGCGGAAATGAGTCAGCTATTAGCGAAACGCTGGCCCGTTGAGGTTCGTAGCGTGCTCATTCATTGCTGTATCGCGTCTGCTTTGATGCTGTTCCCAATTTGGTACAGTGTGGTCATGAGCAAGAGTTATCCAACCGATTGCCCAGTCGGTAGAACTGGTTGGGTGCTCATCGGATTGTTGAGCGGCATCGGTTGCAGTGGTTTGCAGGCCATGTGGATGATTCGGAAGATTCCTCATTCATTGAGTCCGACGGAAAGTGTGTCAGAAACAGAGCGAACAACGCTTGGCTGGTTACTGTCTTCTTTTGTAATAACATACGTTGTGGGATGCCTAAGTTTTTGGTTTTTGGTTCGAATGGTTGGCGAATCCATCAGCGGCATGCTTCACTTGATCGCTTTGCTTGCGATAATTAAGTTTGCAGACGCTGGTGCCTATTTTGCGGGGAAGAGATTTGGACGCCATAAGTTGATAACGTCGATTAGTCCGGGCAAGACCATCGAAGGGCTTATCGGTGGAATGTTGGCAAGTATCGTGATAGCTTATCTGTTCCTACGAGTGCTTTTGCCATTGTGCGGCGTACCGAGCGGTCAATGGATCTGGGGGCCTGCATTATTAGGTTGTCTTTTGACGATGGTAGGGCTTGTAGGAGATTTGCTGGAGTCGATGGTCAAGCGGACGGTAGGGGCTAAGGATAGCGGGGCACTGCTGCCTGGTCTCGGCGGTGTCTGGGATGTTACAGATTCTTTGTTGCCGACAGCAATTATCGGTTATCTTGGAATAATCGCCAAACTCACATGATCGAAACTTTTCGTCAAATGAGTCTGCGATGCCTTTTGTAAAAGCAATCAATCAAACGTATGTCTGAATCGACATTGACTCTGTCGGACCCTCAACTGGCTCTTCAGCTCTTTGGTCCGCAGGACACCAATCTGCGATTGGTGCGAAACCAGCTTGGAGTCGCAATTACGCATCGAAGCGGTCAAATTCGGATTTCCGGACCCGCCGACTCGGTTCGTCTTGCCACGGAAATACTCGAACGCCTCAAGGACAGGGTCACACGTACGGGCACGGTCGGGCCGGACGAAGTTTCCGACGCGCTGACACACGCAATAGGCAAAGGTACGACTCCAGCGTTTGAACGCCAGGAATTGCAAATCGGTAATGCAGGGCGACGCATCAAACCGCGAACAGATGGACAAGCGGCTTACGTCGAGGCAATCCGCAGCCACGACATGACATTTTGTATTGGGCCAGCGGGTTGCGGAAAAACGTATCTCGCGGTTGCAACTGCCGTCGAGGCGCTCAAAGCCCGTCAAATCAGAAAGATTGTACTAGTAAGGCCAGCGGTAGAGGCGGGCGAAAGCCTTGGGTATTTGCCTGGCGATTTGCATGAAAAATTGAACCCGTATTTGCGGCCGTTGATGGACGCGATCAATGAAATGGTTGATTTAGATCAAGTCAAGTTCTTGATGGAGCAAGATTTGATTGAAGTCATTCCGTTGGCTTATATGCGGGGGCGGACGCTCAATCAAGCATTTGTTATATTGGATGAGGCTCAAAACGCGACCGTGGCACAAATGAAGATGTTTTTGACTCGGATGGGTGAGGGATCCAAGATCGTAGTTTCAGGTGACATCACTCAAGTGGATCTTCCGTCGGGTGTTTCAAGCGGATTGCGGGACGCTGTCCAGCGATTGCAGGGTATCGACGGAATTGGCTTTATTCGACTTAACGAAAGTGATATTGTGCGGCATCCGCTGGTTCGACGCATTGTAGCAGCTTATGACGGTCCAAGTCACGGTCGCCCCTCAGGTGGGAATTCGGCAGGCGGTCGGCCTTTTTCCATCGATGATCGCTGAGCTCGTCTAAAAACTATGTCGTCTACTTCAAACGCGAAAACACGCAGTGAACGAGCTGCGAATTTAAGAGTCGATCGCTATCCTTGGCGTCGGCTTTTTGAACGCATCACTTCGTTGGATGCGATTGGTCGCTTGGGTTTAGCGATGGCTGCAGCGGCCATTTTGACCGTTTGTGTGCGTGGCTGGGAACCGCCATTCGCGTACCGAAAAGGTTACATACCACAGCGCGCAATTCTTGCACGAATTCCGTTCAAGGTGGTAGACGAAGTCAAAACCGACGCTTTGCGTATCCAAGCAGGCCGCGAGGTCCTCCCAGTTTATGAGAACAACAAAGAACCGATTGTTCAGCTAAGAAACGCGGTCAGGGAGGCACTGTTCTCCGTTCGAGAAGCCGCAGACTTAACGGAACTGACCAAGAAGCAGATTGAAATACTGGCTGCGTTCGGCGTCTCGGTCCTCAATTACGACGAAAGACCCGTTACCAACGAAGAAGCCTTAGCTGCAATCCAAAAGGCACTTGCCACCGATGCAGGGATTTCACGTTTTGATTCGGGCATGCGTGAGGTGCTCGAACGTATCGAAGAAAAGGGTTTACTCCGTACTTTGGCTCATGATATCGAGCAAGGGAATCAACGCCGTATACGAGTTTTTATGCGAGGCGATGAGTCCACAAAAATCGACGCTGAGGTGCAAGACGTCCGGATTGCCGAAGTTGCAATCACACTGCGCAGTTCCATCGAACGGGATTTCCGAAACCGGTTTGAAACACCTGAAGCAATACTGTTAGCGGCTATGGTTCACCATTACTTGGCGGCAAGACTCCCCGAAACACTAACGCTGAGGCAAGACCTAAGCAATCAAGCTAGGCTCGACGCTGTAGCCAGTGTTAAACCGTCCACTATCTCGTTTGACCCATCGTTTGGTGCGTTAGTTCCAATGGGAAAACCCCTCGACCAAAAAGAGCTTTTGCTCCTACGGTCCGAGCATCAAGCGTATACGAGTAACCTTAGTATGCGAGAAAGAGTCCAACGTCTTGCCGCGTTCCTGGGACTGATCGCTGCACTGTACATGCTGTGCGGGTTTTTCATCTTCCAGTCGCTAGACCGATCGATGGTCACCAACACTTGGCAATTGCTTCGGATTCTGAGTTTGTGCGTTTCATGCATAGTCCTCGCGGTAGTGGCTTCCAACGATCCATTTCGCGCAGAAGTTATTCCAGTAACGCTTTCGGCGATCGTTGCAACGATTGCATTCGGTCGGCCGACGGCATTGATGTTGATGGTAGCGGTCGCCTTGGTGACCTCTTTTAGTACACGGGTTGATCTATCTGAGTTCATTACGTTGGCCAGTGCGGCGGCGGCTTCGATTTTGCTGTGTGGGCGCATTAGAACTCGAACGCGGCTAATCTATGTTGGAGCCGGAGTCGCAGCAGTTGTGTTTATGACGGTTCTTGGGCTTGGCGTCATGACCGGCCAGACTGGTGGAGTCGTGACAGATGGACCGGCTGTGAGTAGTCTGCAATCTTCTGCACCATCGGTTTTCCCAATCCAATTGCTGTCGGAAGCGACTTGGCAAGCGGTGTGCATTTTGTTGTGTGGGCCGTTGATGACAGGCCTGCTTCCGTTTGCTGAAAAATTGTTTGATGTCCAAACCGATTTGAGTTTGCTAGAGTTGAGTGACATGAGTCACCCGTTGCTGCGTCAATTAGCGCAGCGAGCACCAGGCACTTACAATCATAGTATCTCGGTGGCGGCATTAGCGGAATCAGCGGCGGAAAGCATCGGCGCGAACGGTTTGCTTGTTCGCGTTGGGGCTTGTTTTCACGATATAGGCAAAATGTTCAAGCCAAATTATTTTGTAGAGAACCAAACGCCGGGTGCAAATCGACACGACACGTTGCAGCCTGCTATGAGCACGTTGGTTATTATCGCTCACGTCAAAGATGGTGCCGACTTGGGACGCCAGCATCGATTGCCAACACCCGTTGTCGACTTCATCGAGCAGCATCATGGCACCACTTTGGTCGAGTATTTTTATCGGTTAGCAACAAAGAAAAGTGAGCAAGATCCCCACGGCGAAGAGATATCAGAGACATCGTTTCGCTATCCAGGACCAAAACCGCAAACCAAGGAAGCAGCGGTATTGATGATGGCGGACGCTGTGGAAAGCGCATCACGTGCATTGGTAGAGCCAACAGCCTCACGCTTGCAAAATTTAGTGGAGCAGATTGCAATGAAAAAATTGCTGGATGGTCAGTTTGATGAATGCGGTTTGACATTGCAGCATCTCGATACAATCAAACGATCATTGATCAAGAGTCTCACAGCCATTTATCACGGCAGGATCAAGTATCCGGACCAGCAATCGGCCGGTTGACGAGCCTTTATAGTACCCTTCACACTCCGTGTGACGTCCGCAGCGGGAGTTCGAGGCGTTGTGCTGAGCCGGGCTGATTTATCTAAGATTAGAAAAATCCAAAATTCCGAAATCTTGAATGCGGAGTTTTTATTCAGACGTCGCGAACTGTCATGGAGGGTTGTTACATGATCCGGTTCACGAATAAACAGTCTCGAGCGTATCGACTTGAAATTCACTCAAAGGCGGATAGGCCAGATCCGACGGAACCGACAGAGCACTGGTGCGGTAGTGCTGAGAAAATTGAAATCATGCGGTTGAGATGGGATCGCGGTGAAGGTGTGTTCCATCCTTTTGATGCTAGAGAGATTTGCAATCAGGACGTGAAAGATGTCGTTCCTGCGATCAAGCAGCGGTTCGAACGCTACGCGGAAGAGCGAAGAAGTGCGGCAGATCGACAAAACGCCCAAGATCTTAGTCAAGCGGCAGAATCCTAGGACAATTTATCGTCTTAGAATTCTTCCTTTAATGCGACGTTGTTGGGATACCAACTCACTTCGCCTTTACATCGTAGCAGGTGAGGCGCTGCATGTCGCGCAAGTACATGCGGCCATTTGCGACGACAGGGTGTGCCCAAGTCGGTTGATCTCCGCTTGGGACTTCAAAGCGGCCTTTCTCTATGTATTCTTTGGGGTTGGCGGCAACTAAGGCCATTTCGTTCTTTTCGCCGTAGCAATACAGAAAACCGTCGGCGTAGAAGATCGAGCCTTTGCTGACGCTGCGGGCTTGCCAGGCGATCTCACCGGTATCGAAGTTCATGCAGATCAGTCCGCCGCTGCCATATCCGTAGAGATAGCCATCTACTAAAACGATGCCGCCATGGTGATTGGCCATTTTCTTTTCAAAGTAGACTTCTTCGGCAGAGAAGCCCCCACTGTTCTTGGCGAGCTTCACCAGTCCACCGCCAGTACCGTATGCAGATGACGAAAAGACTTTGTCGCCGTGAAAGATCGGCGTCGCAACGTTGGCCGTGCCATTTGCCGATTTGTCGTAGGACCAGAGCAAACGACCTGTCATAGCATCAAGTGAGATGATGCGCGGCGAAATCGCGTTTTCCGGCGTTTTTTGTTCGACTGGCTCGGAGCTGTTGCGACGGCCTTCTCCCCTCTTGCCTCCACCGCCAGTGAATTGCAGGATCTGCCGAACTCCGTTCGATTCGACTACGATTGCCGAGCTGTAATGTGCAAAGTCCGCTGCGTCTTTGCTACGCCAGATCAGTTCGCCGTTCTGTTTATTCAGCGCGACAACACAACCATCCAATCCACCAGGCGTCACGATCAACTTCTCCCCATCCACCAATGGACTTTCGCTAAAGCCCCAACCGGGTCGAGAACCACCGAAGTCCTTGACCAAATGCTTGCTCCAAACGACACTACCGGAGTCCGCCTTCAAACAAGTCAGATCGCCACCTCCACCGATCGTAAATAGCAAATCGCCGTCAAGCGTCGGGGTACCACGTGCACCGTTGCCTTTGCCGTGCTGATATTCTTCAGTCTCGGTCGGTGGATGAGTTTTCCAAACAACCGATCCATCCTTAGTGCCCAAACAAAGTACGATCCCTTGACCGTCAATGTTGCCTTGAATGAAGAGACGGTCACCTCGCACCGCCACCGCCGAGTATCCCTGCCCGACGTTATCTACCTTCCAAACGATCTCAGGACCTTTCGCGGGCCACTGCTGAGCGAGTCCGGTTTCCTTCGAAAGACCCGTCCGATCCGGTCCACGCCATTGAGCCCAGTCATCGGCTTTCGAGAACGACGACATTGCTGAAATTAGCAAAAGCATAAGGCAAACAAGATAACGAGTGGGTTTCATCGTTTCAATTCCTAAATATTTTCGATATGAGAAGTCGGACAGCCAAGCCATACTAAACCTAGTGCTTTGTCCAGATTGAAAATAAGAGTTAGTGCGTGCGTGGCACGGGCGTCTCGCCCGTGATTTCATGGACGTGACGCCCATACCACTTTTGAACAGACTCAAAATCTAATGTAGACAAAGCACTAGCCCTCAATCAAGCGAAGCTTGATTGAGGTATCTTTGATATTTTTACGAAAAAACCTGAACCCTCCAGGCGTTTTTGCGGTTTAACGTAGTAGCAACAAA
>JAYTVL010000024.1:0-35038 GCA_043744075.1 Pirellula sp.
TGATGGATAACAACCGCCTTCTGCTTGCTCAGATAGAACTCTGTTTCCGTTTCTTGGTAAAGCTTCGTTTTGGGCCTAGTTTTGGTCGCGAGACCACCGCCCTCGGGCTCATTTTGGTCATCGCTTCTTAAAGCCAAAATATCCGGCCCGACTCCTGCAGCGATTTGTTCTGGCAACGAGTAGTAATCCGTTGGCAATCGCTTGAGAAGCGCACGGTGAATCTCTTCGATCCATGAGTGGTGAAACGCATGGTATATTCCTGCGTCAACCCTTTTCCAGTCGTGCATCGGCATTAAATCTCCCCTTTGTTTTTTTTATTCTACACCCTGTCGGCTGTACGAGAAAGCTCTCCGCAGTGCAACTGCATAAAGCCACTCGCAGACAGTCCAGACCGTTGGCTACTCAGTAGCTATGCGGGTTACGCTGGAAACGGGAACCGAGTGGATTGGATCGACTATGAGCAACTTCTCTATGCATGGACATTGTCATGACATTTCTTTTTGACAGTCCAAACGGAATCGGATCTTAATTCCTCTACGAACCGGTCTAGCTTGGGACTGAAATCACCACAAACCGAGGGCCATACTCGGTTGAATGCGGATGTCAGCATCCAACGTCGAATGACTCGCATCCAACCACGACTTAGCTCGCTTCGGTACTCGCTCAATTTCAACGAATCAAGCACTTCATCCAGTAGGGTAATCGCATTTATCGTCCAAGCCTTTTCCGCCAACTTTTCCTGGTCAGTTCTCGAGGCATCAAAAGCGAGTTGGACTTGGATAGAGTGTCTGTCCAGAACGGCCTGATTCTGATCCACTCTAAACATTTGCGATTCTCGACTATCGAACAATTGAGTCAGACACTCAATTTCACTTTGTAGCTTTTGAAGATTCAAGCTACAAAGTAGCTGCGACTGCAACTTGGAATATCGATCATTGAATTCGGGGGACTTTCTGTTCCATTCCACTGTGGAAGTCATCGATTCGATGGCCATGAGATTCTCAAAATAGCGTTGGACACTGACCGATGAACGAGTGATTTCTGGTGGGCACATGGGATGCCCAGGCGGATACTCGGATTGGTCGCGAGTAAAAAAATCGATCGCTGCAATGTAGCCAAGGTTGCGGTAACTTTCGAATTGCGATTCGGAAAAGAATTGATCGATCGTAGACTGATGTGGGAATTCGTTGTGACGAACCTTATAGCTCTGAAGATCAGGCGGTTCAGTTCCGACCATGGTCATTTTTACATAAATCAAGTAGCCCACCTCCCCATCGTCTTCAACCGTTAGAGGCGGATAGTGGATCTTCCCGACGGCCACTCTCCCTTTCGACAGTCCAGTTACCGGATCGATAACCAAGTGCGATAAATCAATATCAATTGTCACTCCGAAATCAATCGATGCTTTGCGAACGTTCATTGCTAATTCATGGCAAGCTCCGGCAGGATCGGCACCTGCATCCGACGAGATAATAAACTTGCATTTTCTTCGGATGAGTTCGTAGACGCCCAAGTTGTCAAAATGACCACCATCAGACAGATATACGTAGGAACTCTTGCTGCTCGTTTGTCCGAGCATCTCTCGAAACATATGGAGCCAGCCATTGGTCGGACCGGCGGCTTTCCACTTTTTTCCAGATGGATTGGGCATCCATGCCCCCAGCCTTAAATTGAAAAACGTCAGTAACGCTGTAACGGCTGGCGACGAATAGTAACCCATGTTCGGACTCACTGCCGCGCCAGAGATTGCGAACGAAGTTCCCAACGTAATATTGTCACCGTAACCCTCTATCGTCGAACGATAGCCAGTCCGGGGACAACCACAAAAGAGCGGACTAAGCGTGAAACTATCCGCCAATCGCTCTTGATGCTCAAAATCCTTTTCGCCTCCCAAGTTGATTGCGGTATTGATGAGCAACAATGGGCTCTCAGTTCGTTCTGCATCGCATTTTGATCGTTCAACGCTATCTGTTTCGCTTTGAGGTTCCATCAATGAGGCCAGTCGCCAAAGCTCAATGTCATCGCCAGGATCGATTCCGGTTATTGGATCGGGGGATCGCAACAATTGTGAGATAGAATGGAAGGGTGCACCTGTTTGTCCCTTTTGCAATCGCGATGCACCAAGAAAAGTACGAACCAATCGGTCTTGATACAGCTCTTGCAGCGAGAACACATTGATGTCGACAAACAGGCTAGCAACTAACGCGACAACTGCCATTGCGAGGATAGCGAACGCGACGCCCACCATATTCTCAACAGGAAATCCATCGAACATGATATTGAGGCACGTCGCAACAATCACGGTGGCGCCGGAAAGAAATATCGGTGGAGCCGCTTTGACCATTAAGTCCAAGTAGGGCTTTTTCGTTCCGCCCGTGAGTGGCCCTTTGGCTAGCCATAGACTTGCGGCGGAAACGATCGACCAGAGAACGCCAGGTGATAACCTTGAAAACAAACTCGCACTTGAATAAATGATCCAAGCTGGGATGATGCAAACATGCAAGAATGCAGAAAACCAAGCGATGGCAGCAAGGAAACAATAGGAATTGAAATAGGACCACTTTTCTCGCACTTCACGGAAATCGAGCCGTCCCAAAACCCCAATCTGTGCGGACTCAGCCACAAACAAGGATATCATCAACATAGGTACGATTAACATGAGCCGGACGTTGGATACCATTCTAGTCGAAACGAACATTAGTGGACCATTTCCGACATGCATCGAATTGACAACTATTTTCGCAATGTCGTCAACGACAAGGAACGAAAAAAGGCTTAAAAACACTAGCAAGAACCCCGCCACGAATCCAGAAAATATCCAGATTGCCGGTGCCCATCCCTTTTGGTGAGTCAGTAGATTCCAATACGACTTATAGTTTGGGATTGTATGAAGCAGCCCAGCGACAAACGCAAATATGAAGCAATACGTCCAACTCCACTCTCGATCAACCCGCCTAAATTGGATTCCAAACCTATTTAAAAACGAACTAATCGCGTCCGAAAAAACGTTGTTTCGTCCTTCAGCATGCAACGCGATAAAAAAACAAGCAAGAATCAAAAGTGTTACGTGCAAAACAAACGAACGTGTGAAAACGTTTTCGGTTGAGACCGTTTTCTTAACGTGTTTGCCGACTCTTTTTGTGCTCGTGCGAACTCGGTCAATGGTGTAGTAAAGGCATGCGAACATACCGGCGAGATAAACGCAACCATAAATCAAGTTCAAACTTGTGGAATCATCTTGACTCTGTTCGTACCACAACGCCAAGAAAACAACGATCAGTTTAATTGCGATCAATGTTGGAAGTAATACAAGAGAATTCAAAAAAAGATTTCGAAGATAGATTGCAAACAACGACCATGAATCAAATGATAGTATCCCAGGTGTTGGAGTTAGAAAATTTGTGTTGGCACGCAAGTGGCGGATCGGTTCCGGCTCGCATGCGAAAACCTTTTTCGCATCATGTCGTTGCGTTGTTGTGGCTTTGTCCAAGGCACTTCTTTCGGCTGTAGCGTTCACCTCGCGTTCGGGGACAATCAGCTTTTCGACGTTTGAGATACGTCCGTCATTATGAATCCATTGCATCAACCAGCTTCCGATATAGCCGCCACCAGAAACCGTCGATAAATAGTCGAGATTGGACAGAAGTTTCTGATGCGCTAAAGCTTGCAGTACGCCAAGATTGAACGATGCGCTTCGAATGCCGCCACCCGACAATGCAAGCCCGAGCTTGTTTGTTGGACGTGATTGAATTGTGTCCGAAGTGGGCAATTCCTGCTGGACCGACAATCGCCTCAGACGGATAAACTCATCTTCATGGTCAAGGACTTGCTCAAATGTAACATGGGCTTGAATCGTCATTCGTTTTCCTCGGATTGAAAGGAATCTATCGCAATTCCTGAATTGGCGGAGGTTTTTCCTGAATTGGCGGAGGTTTTCTCCGTCGTTTGCCCCTCATACCGTTCCTGGATTAACTCGACAAGCACCTGCTCCACCTCTTTTGCCTTTCCAGTCTCGATGGCCTTCCGCAATCGTTTTTGCGATTTTTCTCGAAGTATCCAATCTAAAGAATCCCAGTCCTTTACCTCTTGGACTCGAACGATGTGGCCAATTAGACAAACCAAGATCTCCGCCGCTGTTTTGCTACCACAAAGCCGAAATACGCCGCGAGGCAACATCACAGCAAGCCGGCTCATCGCGTTCACAATTCGAGGAGGACTACAACTTTGCGTCGGATTTGAAATGTAATTGTAGATTGCTTTTGAGCCATTCTCGACATTCTGGAGATCCATGGCCAACTGAGAAGCTTTGATAAGCAAATCTCGCCCGGCGATTTGAAAAAAGGACGTTGGCCACTCTGGACGGAAACCCGCATGCCTTCTGTTGCATTCAATCGCGATCCCAAAAAGGTCTGCAAACTTGATTTCATCAAAATGCTTGGCTCGCTCGGAGTCGAAGTCTTCCAGGCAACTCCACACAAAATCTCGAATCAATAATTGGTGTTCTGAAGTGTTTTCGAACTGATGGATGCTCTGAAGCGTAGCGGGCTGGATATCGTCCACATTCATCATCCAGCCAATTCCAGCATCATCGGATGCGAACGTCGATTCTTGTCTGCATTCATTTCGGTAAGTGGAACAAAACGCATCCTCTAAATAACGAATACGATAGTCTCGGGATTCAGACTCTGAGAGCTTGACAATTTGTCCGTTTCGCCGGACGGAAGTTGGAACATCATATGGGTCGACATCGCGACACAATAGCCGACCGATGTGTTCACCCAGCTGTCGAAACGATTCGACTTGGTCAGGAGAATAAAACTGATTCGAAATTGGCTCGTCGGGAAAGCTCGGGTTCATCCGCCGAAACTGTTCGATATCAATGTTCTCGTCCCCTGTAAGCGACATTTGTACATAAACCAGCAGCGCATCTTGCTGAGGTACGTCTTTGCCAGTCAACAGGTTTTTTCCGGTGATTTTCTCTGGATATCGAATCCTACCCACGACAAAGTGTTGGGGTGACCTGCCATCGAGTTCATCTATTCGTTTGAGCCGCCGTGTATCAAGAGGGCGATCGTGGTCGAGGTCCAAGACCTCGATGGAATGATCGAGTCTAAGCTTGCGGATCAAATCGGCTAAGACTCCAAACTCGTAAAGGCCATTGTTGCATCCTGCATCCGACACGATCATGATCCTACATCGTCGGGCAACCAATTCCTCAACCCCTAGAAACTCGCGAAAGCCTCCGTCGGCGACAACGCCATACCGCCATGAATCCGGTCCCCAATGGGCTTGGTTCTTCCATTCGTTGCCCAAATCAACGAGGGAGAAGGAGAGCTCGCTCGGCTGTTCAAATGTTCGTGGGTTCGGAAGCCATTGTTCCAATCGAATATTGAATACATGCATCAATAATTTCAAGCATGGATTCGTGGCCATAAACGGAGTCATAGCAGCACCTGAAAGAACAACCGCATCGTCCACTCCTAAGTTGCCGCCTAAGTATTCCGATGTCGATCGATAGGTTCCCAAAGCTGAATTCTTGGTGTTTTTGCCGGTTGGTAACCAGCCGCAATGCAATGGCGAGAGAAGAAACGAATACCAGTTCGAAGCAAAACTCTCGTCAAGCTTGGATGGGTTCGCGTGTTTGGAGCGTAGCTTTGGGCTTCGATGGTACGACGGCGCTTGAGGTAGAATCATTGCTGAAACGAACAAAGGGTAAGGAAAGCCGTTCTTCGTCGGATTCAGATTTTTTAGACTCATGGCTCCATCACAATGGGCCTTCTGTAAGAATGTCTCGCGAACACGACGGCGGTAAAACAAAAACCACGGGGACAGTTTATTGAGGTCCACCATGCAAAAACCTACAATAGCGAAGACCGTCGTAAATGCAAAAACTGCGAATCGAAATTCTTGGTCCGGAATAACCACCACGGAAGTGCTGATCATTGCACGTTCCTTGAATATGGTCGGGTATGCTATTTCGAGAAGCATCCGATTCAATCGCCATTTCTCCAAGGCCGTGAGGGACTCAATGCTGAATTTGTCTGGTTGGTAAAGACACTTCCTAAACAACATGTTGAAGTTGGTAAGATCTTTGTAGGGCTTGCGGTCCTTTCGAACCATTTTCCCGCCGGCTTCGATCCAATCGACGGTTTTCTGGATCGATTCTGACGCGACGAGGTATCGATCTTCGGGTTTTGCTTGTTCGTTGGCAGACGCCTCAATCTCTTTGATCTCTTTCGAATCTGAAATGCCTTTTCGTTTCGCGGAACTTGTGGATATTCTTTTTACTGCTTGGTCGATTAGCGATGTGGTAAGTGATGGCTGATACGTCGATTTCGAATGAGAGTCCCCGTCGTCGCGCGATCCTTGATCGCGTGCCGGGTTTATTAGCCGGTCGACATAGTCACTCAATTTCAAACCGTTTTCATGCAACGTTTTGTCGAAATTGACAAACTCATTTACTTTGCCCTTCGAAGTACGAGACAATCGACTGGTGAGTGTGTTGGCCCAACGAGAAAGAGCGGGACTGCTAAAATTGCTCCAGGAGTCCCATTCGAAATCCTCTTGACGCAATTCCGCCTCGGCTATGTCTCTTTCTTTTTGGAACTCTCTGAGTTCCTTTATCAGTTCGTTCAGTCCAGTCTCGGAAAAGACTTGCGTCTGCCTGTCGGAGGTAGGGGCATTCCTAGCCTTAAGGTCTTCGTCAATCTGTTCGCGCAATGGACCAGGTAGTTTGGGAACTGGTCCGCCGAGATCTTTTTCCAGAAGCAGAGCAAGCTCTCCATAGTTCAGGATGTCGTCATTTACAAATTTTGGAGGACGGTTGTCAATGAAGCAGGAAATGTTTTCGCGGCCTACCCAACCTACAATTCCGAATACGACGCCCCACGACGTCCCGAAAAGCACTACCCAAAGCGCGAGTTTTTGCCAAACCGATGCATTCACTTTCTCGCTTTGAAGCAACTTTCCAAACCGGAGCATCGGTGAAAACAAGAGGAGTGAGAAAACCAATATCGGCAGCTGATAGGACTTGAGGTCTAACTTTTCAGGAAGAAGCCCCAATCCGTTGGATACATAAAAATCGCCGTTGCCAATCATGATGGATATGCCCAACAAAAAGGTCGCTAGTGTGAGCACAGCCCATTGGCCAGGCGCTTGTTGCATCGGTCGTCCAAAGGCTGAAGCCAGCTTCCGCACAATCAGCCGACTGAACAAAACGATAGCTGCCAGAACAAAACAAGAGAAGATACCGACGCGAAGATCCGAATTCAGATCCAGCAATCCCAACCATCTTCGAACGTCCGGATAATCAAAGAAACGGAAATAGAGTGCGATCAAACTTGCCAATGCGACTAGACCGGCGATGGCAGTAAAAAGAATTATCGAGGTTTTGAGCAAATAGTCGGTCAGGAACTCGATGGGTCGATTTAGGTACTGACCATCAAGCAAGAATTGTGCGTCGCGTGCAGACAGCCCCTCGGATGGGCATTTACCGGACTCGCTCGAACTGACTATTTCGGTCTTTGAATCATTGTCTGATATTGTCGCAGATTTCTTATTTGCAACATGGTCAAAATGCCCGAGCGTCGAATAGTAACCGTTGATGTATCCGCCACCTGAAACCGAAGAAAGGAAGTCTACATGCTTCATCAACCCAGATTGTTTGAAAGCCTGTAAGAGTCCAAGATTGAACATTGAAGAGCGAATGCCGCCGCCCGAAAGTGCTACACCTACCAAATCGTTGCCGTCAGTGGCAGGATAGTTTTCCAAACCTTTCTTGGCTTGGGCAGCCTCGTTCCAATACTTCCGACGTTCTTGGATTGGACCGTTGACTTCGCAGTCCAGAACTTGATGAAATGTCTTGCAGTGGTGTTTTGCCATCATCTCACGATCTCGCAAACAGGCATGAAAAAACAAGCATCCTTGCGGTTGAATTTTTCTTGCCTCCAAGCACGCTTAGTTTAATACTTTAATTTTAACAAATCAATCATTTGTTGGCGGAATTCCTGAAATGCCCTTCTCCAGTCGTGAGAAAAAACCAATTTTGATGCACCAAATGCATGTAGAATCAGTTTTTCCTGCAAACCACACGATTGAGCACATGCCTGGAACAGCAATCATCCTCCACACCTCGAAACCGTATTTGGAGTAATATATGAATCCAACTCAGCTCGGCCCTAATTTTCACTGCGCCCCAGTATTCTCGGCCAGTTCCAATATTCACAACTGCGAGCAACTCGAATGACAAACTCTGTCCTGCAGATCGGATACCCAAACCGACAGATGCTATCGCGGCGTTGTTTCTTGCAAGCCGGTGGGCTGGGTGTCGGTGGGATTGCACTTACAGATCTCATGCGACTTCGTGCGCAAGGGGCGATCCGTCCTTCCGCCGCTGGATCGAATGTTATTCTGTTCTGGCTGAGCGGTGGCCCGGGGCACATGGAGACTTGGGACCCCAAACCCCAGGCACCGGCAGAATATCGAGGTCCATTTGGAGCAATAAAAACCAACGTACCGGGTATTCAGTTCGGCGAGCTTATGCCGGAACAGGCTCGTGTGGCTGATAAGTTGGCTGTCGTGCGAACGGTCAACCATGGTTCAGGTGATCACACCAAGGGAAATCATTGGATGCTAACCGGCTTCGAGGGGCCCGCTTTCAATGCCCCTGACAATCAACAGCAACGTCGGCCTGCGATAGGTTCGGCTGCAGCACGATTGCGCGGAGCAAACACACCTGGGATGCCACCCTATGTCGGCGTACCGCACTTGCGCGGTGGCACTGATAACTTGTTCCATTATGCAGCATACCTAGGTGGTGGCTGGAACCCATTTGTCGTAAACTCCGATCCAAACGAAGCCAAATTTGAGGTCAAGAATCTGACTCTGGCAAATAGCTTGACCCTGCAGCGTCTGGCGGACCGCAATGTTCTAATGAAGTCGCTCGATCAGCTGCGAACGGACACCGTGCCCTTGCTGAAGGATTACGATGAGCACCAGCAAGCTGCCTTTGATTTGCTCACGAGCAACCAAGCCCGCGATGCGTTTGACCTTTCTCGCGAACCTGATTCACTTCGCGACCGTTACGGTCGGCATACGTTTGGCCAAAGCGCATTGGTCGCTCGTCGACTCGTTGAACACGGTGTCACCTTTGTGACCGTGAACTGCGTTCCATGGGATCACCACGGCTCACCGGGACAATACAAGACCGAGGAAGGCGCACGGCTATTGATCCCGCCTCTAGACCGTGCGATCGCAACCCTCGTAGAGGATTTGGTCGATCGCGGCATGTACGACAAGACGCTGATTGTGGCGATGGGCGAATTCGGCCGCACTCCGCGAATGAATGCTAATGCTGGCCGTGACCACTGGGGAAATACTTTTAGCGTGCTCTTCGGCGGTGGCGGCATGCGAATGGGACAGACGATCGGACGCTCAAGCGCACGCGGCGAAAATGTCGTAGATCGGCCCATTGACCCACAAGACATTGCCGCCACGATCTATCACCATCTTGGAATCGACGCTCAGGCTGTGACGTTTCGTGACCATTTGGACCGTCCGCTTATGTTGTTGGATCAAGGTCAACCCATTCGCGAACTCATTGGCTAAGCCAGTATCTCGTCGACCACTCGCCCATGGACATCGGTCAAGCGGAAATCACGACCTGCATGACGGAGTCGAGCAATCTACTCATCAAGACCCCTGAACCCAAACTTCGCAGGGGAATGCAACATTAACGCTTCCAGCTTTTGTCAATCGCGCCTTGCTCCAGAAGTTCGACTCGAGTCAACTTCCAAGCTGCTGCCAGTTTGTGAAAAGGTATGTTGGGATTTAGGTGGTGCACGAGGTGATAATTTTGTCCCAGGAGCGCCCAGGTCAGCCACGATGAGCTACGAACAGTGGTGGCACGGTAGCGATCTGTCTCGACGTGAGGTTCGTGGGGTAGCCAAGAAAAAGTAGCCGCAAGAGCAAACACAGCCAGTCGAGCAGGGATGAACCACCCCAGGCACAAGCCGTAAAACCAAAGCGGAGCGAGCAAAAACGAACTCACCGCGATCCCGACATAGAGGCAGATGCATAGCAGCAGCTCTGCCGATTCGGCCCAAGGACGCGTTCGCCAGCGCGGAAGATAGAACGATAGATAACCAATGTCTTGAGTAAACCAACGCAACGGCAGCGCCCATCGAGGTCCCTCGCTGCACCAATCGTCCGGATCCTCGCTGGCAACGTTTGTATGAAAGTGGTGTTCGCGATGGAGAAAGCGGTACGGTCTGAGCGCGCCGGTAAGAAGCAGGGCGCACACATGCCCTACTGCATCGTTGATCGCCTTTACTCGACAGACATTTCCATGAACAGACTCGTGCACCGGAGTGAATCCGGCGAAACTCGCCAGGAAACCCAGACTAACCGATGCCCACCATGGAAGCCAGCCTTGAATCGCTCCAGTCACTGCCGCGACGGTGGTGATACAGCAGGCCAATGCCAACAGCATCGTTCGAACATCGATCAATGAACGCTGTGGCACCGAGTCAGGTTCGATCGAGGACTTTCTGCTGAACAATTTCCGCGTCCATCTTCCAAGCACCCGTACGCCGAAACGAGGCACCCAACCGTTGGCGAAGGCCATAAGAATCGCTCGGATCGTCCAAAATGATACTGGCCCGCTCGAAACGACATACACCTTCTCCCATGCCGAAGGCTTCATCTTGTTTCGAAAGCGATAAAGTCCTTCAAAATTGTAGAGCCACCCCATAGTCCGTGAACAAAAACGCAGAACCCAAGTCAGCACCGGATGACGTCCACTTGATTCCCCTGCGTCAAGTCCTGCTAGTGCCACCATTCCAAGACTGACTACCTGAGCACCTTCATCAGACAAACGACGCATCACTGCGTCCACCAATGATTCGCTCGAACCCGAGGCCGCAGTCGACCGCATGATCATGTCTTCGAGTAACCAACCGTTACGACCATAGATTGGCACACAAACCGCGAAACCCTGCACTTCGCCTCCGAACTCAACGACGAAATACCGACGCAGCGCTGCGTGCTGAAACAGTTCCAAAGTGACCATGAACCCCATCGGTGGAAGCGCTTTGTGGTCGGCCCAGGAATCAACGATTTTGACGAGCTCACTCCGAAGTGGTTCGCCTTCCGCTACCTCATCGCTATTAAGTAAACGGACGACCAAACCAGACCGACTTGCCTTGTTAAGTCTATTACGGAGCTTCACAGCTTTGCGAACCACGTTAGCCCAACCGGCTGGATTCCAAACCGCTGCGAGCCCAACCAGCAATGAATCAAAAGTCGATCCCGCCAAACGGTCTACCAGCGGTTGCGTCACGCCGAAGAAAGCTACTTGGCAGCCAGCTTCGCCTGCGGCCTCGCGAAATGCATTGGCAACTGATACCGTTTGCTCAGGAGAGCACAGCGGACCGCCCACCGCAACCCAATAACCACCGCGCTGTGCGTATGCCACCGCAGCATCGTCGGTGTACCACACGGACAGTCCTGGTTCAAGGACCATGAACGAATGCAGATTGCGACCGTGAGTAGCTAACAAGTTGAGTAGCTGGGTACGTTGGGTATCGGACGTGCTCATGGTTTACTCTTTCGTCCGTCGACCGTGCGTTATCGATTGCTTGCCGGTGAGGATCTGGTAAGTCGTAAACCAGCTCCCCAAGGCCGCGAAAATTGGTGACTGATCGATACTCCGATGAGTCTTTTCGAAGAGGATATGCCCCAAGTAAGGCGGACCAAGCTGACACCAGACACCGAATGCGAAAAGGTAGACACTGCCAAACCATATTCCCAGTGAACAGCAAGCCAAGGCCGCGACGTTGCTCAGGAAGTGCACCCAACGATTCCACGGAGAAGCGTGATCGGGAAGGTAGACACCGTCATAGAATTCCGTAAACCTTTGTGAGAAGGAGCTATGCGTCATCTGTGATTCAATCCATTAAACTTGATCTGATGCTGACTAAATGTGGCCAAAAAACAATCGCGCCAATAATCGTTGCGGCAATTGCCGAAATGAGAACAGCTCCAGCCGAAACATCCTTCGCGTCGCGCACTAGCGGATGGATGTCAGGGCAAGCGACATCCGCTAGAAATTCTAACGAAGTATTCATCGCTTCGGCTGTCCAGACAATTGAAGTTGCAACAATAATCCAACACCAGTCATTTGTAGACACATGGAATACGCAACCCGCTACGACAACGAGAACGGTCGCAGCGGCATGTATCCATGCATTGTGCTGGGAAGAAACGAGACGGTAGATACCTCGAATAGCATAACGAAAGCTTCGAACGCGTCCCATAATTTGAAACGAGCTGCCGGTTTTGTAGTTCATAGTTTGAAGGCTCAAATGGACAAAAACCAGCTTTACAGGCTTCAGGGTCCTTCACGCGGCACTAACGGGTTAAACAAGTATCTCGTGAACCACTCGACCATGGACATCGGTCAAGCGGAAATCGCGACCCGCATGACGGAAAGTTAGGCGTTCGTGATCAATGCCGAGCTGATGCAATATGGTCGCTTGTAAATCGTGAACAGAGACTTCGTTCTCCGCAACCTTCTCACCCAGGTCATCACTCCGACCGAATACCATTCCTCCGCGAATGCCTGCTCCTACAAGCCACGTACTAAAGACCTTGGCATGATGCCCACGGCCGTCGGTTCCAGGATTTGCCGCAAAGGGATCACGGCCGAATTCCGTAGTGAAGACAACAAGGGTATCATCGAGCATCCCTCTCAGCTTGAGATCTTTGATCAGCGCTGCTACCGGTTGATCCACGTTGCGTGCTAGTCGATTGTATTTGGTCAGTTCGGCGTGTGCGTCCCAGTTCCGATCGACGTTGGTATCACCATCAATCAGTTCGACAAATCGGACACCACGCTCGATCATTCTTCGAGCGACCAGGCACTGCCAAGCAAAGCCCGAGGTGTCACCTGGTTTCAGCCCGTAGAGATCCATCGTCGAAATTGATTCTTGGCTTAAATCAAAGAGGTCGGGGGCCGCTTGCTGCATACCAGCCGCAGTTTCAAACGACTTGATGCGAGCCGACAACTGAGAATCACTCACACGTGAAGTCAGATGCTGCTGATTCAAGTAGGCGAGCACATCGAGCTCGGTTTGCTGCAACTCGGCCGTTCTCGCTCTGCGATGCATGTTCGCAATCGGTTCCGTACCAGGAACGACCCGCGTTCCTTGGTGTACAGCCGGAAGAAAATCGGAGCCCCAAACTTGGCCCCCTGCGTAGGGAAGTCCAGGTGAAAGAACCATGAATGCGGGAAGGTTTGCGTTTTCGGTCCCCAAGCCGTAGCTTACCCAGGATCCGATGCTTGGGCGATTGAACGTTGCCGAACCAGTGTGAATACCGAGTGTTGCGCCGAAGTGATCGCCGTTGATATTCGTCATCGAACGAATTACGCAGAGTTCATCGACGATGCTACCGATGTGAGGAAACAGATCGCTCACTTCAATCCCACTTTCTCCGTAGGGACGAAACTTCCAACCGCTTCCTTTGTAATATCGTCCCGGCTTCTGCAGTTCGTCGTGCCTCGCATTTAAAATTGGCTTGGGGTCAAACGTATCGACATGCGAAACACCGCCAGTCATAAACAAAAAGATGACTCGTTTGGCTCGAGCTGTGAAATGAGGTTGTTTTGGAGCAAGGGGGTCGCTCAACGATGAAACAGGACTATCGGCCAACAATTGGGACAATAGCCCGGGCAAGATTAGCCCACTACCGGCTAACGACCGAATGATTTGCCTACGGTTTTGTTTCATAACACTAGTCCACAAAAAGGAATTCGTTACTACATAACATGACGCGAACCATACTTGTCCAAGCCATAGAATCCTCATTCTGAAGCTCTACGTTTGCCTGCTTCTTCATTCGGTTAAGTTTATCATTCAGGACTTGCTTTTCATCGAGCGTTGGTCCGCGACCGTAAAGTTGCTCGTAGATCCATTGGATGCGATGGTCTGTCGATTGACTCACTTCGATGACACGGTCCGCGATCGCTTTGGACTGTTCCTCAACGAACTGTGAATTCATGAAGTACAGCGATTGCAGGCTGGTCGTCGTGGGATATCGCGTTCCGACGTGTAAATTTCCGTCCGGTGCATCGAAAACGTCCAAGAAATCGTTTTTGCGAATCCGTTGTCGAAACTGGAAAATCGTTCGTTGGTCGCTTTGGTAGTTGCCGATGAAGGGCTCGTGTTGACGAAAGTAATAGGTCAAATGATGCGGAAAAGGGTGCGTTTGCCTGGAGTTCGATCCAGATGGCCACTGAATTCCAAAATAGAATCCCGAATCTGCTCTGCATCAAGTCGTCTCCGATTACCACGCCAAAGTTCAATATTCTCAGGGTCCAGAGCAGCACTAGCTGCAATGTCGTCAGATCGAAGCCGGTAAGTCTTGGAGCTTACGATGAATCGGTGCAATTGCTTGATCGACCAACCATTGTGGATAAGATATTGGGCGAGGTAATCGAGCAATTCTGGGTGCGACGGCCTCGAACCGCGAATGCCAAAGTCACTCGTCGTTGCGACGATGCCGCGACCGAAATGATGATGCCAAACGCGGTTGACAATCACTCTTGCCGTCAATGGATTATTCTCATCCGCGATCCAACGAGCCAGTTGCAGTCGACCACTCTGCTGGCCATCTGTTGGGACGGTCTGGCCTCCCAATATATGAGGAAAACCGCGAGGGACTTTTGGCCCAGGGTTCCTAGGGTCACCCTGCTTTTGAATGACTGCATCGCCGCTCTTACCTTCACTCACGGCAAATGCGGTTTCCAAATCTGGAGTGTTCTCAGCGATTTTGCGGATTTTGTCGCGCAACCCAAGCACGATTTGCCAAGCAACATCGCGATTGTAACCCGGCTTATCCACCGGCTTGAATTGGAATTCTCGATAGCGTTCGAAGGCTGCTCGTTCTTCTTTGAGCAGCGGTTGCAACTCGTCTCGATAGGGTTTGAGCAACTGGTCCGCTTCCTTCGTTCCGGCGCGAAAAACAAAATCATTGCGATAGGGTCGGTGCTCTGCACCGACATGCGGATAAATGGTACTCTGAAAGACTCCGTACAGAGCGTAATAGTCGACCGTTGGAATCGGATCAAATTTATGATCATGACAACGCGCACAACCGATTGTCAGCCCAAGAAAAGTTTTGCCGAGATTGTCTAGGGTATCTTCGATTGTGATGTGCGGGGTGTCTTGTGGACTGACCCCGACTCGGCGAGCGATGGCAATGTAGCCGGTCGCGATCTTCCGTTGCCACGATTCCTCCTCGTCGCTGCATGGCATCAAGTCGCCAGCAATCTGCTCTTGAACGAATTGGTCGTAAGGTTTGTCTTTCTTGAACGCATCGATCACATAGTTACGGTATTTGTAGGCCTCAGGAATCGGAAAGTCGGCAGCATCGCCAGCTGTGTCGGCATACCTGACCAGATCCAGCCAATGTTGAGCCCAACGTTGGCCATATTCGTCTGAGGCAAGTAGCCGTTCGACCAATTCCGTTCGAGCGGCTTCTGAATCTATCATCGATGCACGTTCGAAGTCTGCGACGTCCCCTGGCGATGGTGGCAAGCCGATCAAATCGTAAAACAGTCGACGAACAAGTGTGTGTGGAGACACCTCCGATGTCGGCGTCAACCCGATCTGTCGATGATGACTAGCCACAAAGGCATCGATTGGATGTTTGCCCCAATCGCCCTCGATCTTTGGAACTTCGGGAGACGCGATGGGTCGAAACGACCAAAACTCTCGTTCTTCGTCGGTGATGCCATGCGCATCGGGATTGTTTCGCAACTGCACAGCGATTTTTGGCCAATGAGCTCCACCTTCAATCCAACCTTCGAGAGTTTTTATTTCCTCGTCATCAAGTGGATCATCGGGAGGCATCGAGATTTTGGAGTGAGCTCCGGAGACAACCCTCCAAAGAAGACTCTTCTTCGAGTCGCCAACGTGGATCGCTGGTCCCGAATCACCACCTTTAAGTATTCCGTCGAGAGAATCCAATCGCAAACCAGCTTCGGCTTTGCGGCCATGGCATTCGTAACATCGTTTTGTCAATAATGGCCGGACGTGAGTTTCGAATAAGTCGTCCGATGCAAACGAAGCCTGAGCCCAAGGATGTACAAAGAAAGAAGAAGAAACGGAGTTTTCATTCTATTGTTCTAACGCCTTGAATTCTCCAAATACAGTGATTCCATAGCATAATTTCGGAATTGGCCAATTTAGCACGTGAAATCGTCATACCTGTCCCTCCAGGCTCCAGCTGGAGTCATGAAATCGCGGCTGCATTATACCTCGGATGGCAATCAGGGTAGAATAAATGAGTGAAAGGAATTTCAATCGGTCTATTTTAATTGGTATGAAAAAGGACAAAACCCACGATGTCGACGGTCCAAATCTCGAATGCGAAATCTTATGAACATGAGATGGTCCCATCTACCTTGGAGCATCGGCTTCAAGAATTAGGGGACATTCCGGCCAACCGTGTCTTACAGCATCCACCGCCAGGAACCGCAACACTTGACGACTTGATGCGAGTCAACGTGACTTCGCAGCATCTATGCGAACTGGTCGACGGAACATTAGTGGAGAAAGCTATGGGATACAAACAATCAGTGGTAGCCGTTGCCATAAGTACGATCCTGCGACTATTCGTGTCCAAGAACAAACTTGGTTTGATTTCAGGGGCCGATGGCTTCTTTCGGCTTCATTCGACGACCCGAGGCCCTGACGTTGCCTTTGTTCATCGGGATCGCTTTCCAGGTGGTAAGCTTCCAACCGACTCGTATCCTTCGATCGCCCCAAATCTTGTCGTCGAGGTTTTGAGTGAAGGGAACACGCGAGGCGAGATGAATCGAAAGCGATTGGAGTATTTCCATGCCGGTGTCCAATTGATTTGGATGGTCGATTTGGCTAACCGGACCGTCGCCATTTATCGTTCCAGTTCATCGTTTCGTCTAGTGGGCGAAGAAGACTTGATCAACGGTGAAGATGTACTTCCAGGCTTCGAGTGCAAGGTTCAAGATTTCTTTGTGGACCTGGATCAAATCGAAGCTCAATAAACGCTACTGCGAACCAGTTACTAGGCTCTGTTTCTAAACGTAGCATAGGCATCTTGCCTGTGAGGGATAGCGATGGAATCTCAGGCTGGAAGCCTAAGCTACGTTCATTGCCGAGACGCAAATCGACGTAGGTTACCCTCCCAACCCTCTGATGTTTTAGAGCTCGGCAATCTTCATATTGCGATACTCGCATTTCATCTCGGCACCGCCATGGATCTGCAGGCCAAGCGGCGCAGCGCCGGAAAACTTCGAATCAGTGTATTCAGAAGCCTTCTTGCCATTGATCCAGCATGTAAAGGTGTCACCCTTGGCCTGGATGCGGAATGTGTTCCACTCACCCTCGGGTAGCATAAGCGTCTTGGCCTCTTTTGCTTGGCCTGCCTCGGGGTAAGCTGGTTTGCCACCGGTGTAAAACGAGCCCGACATATCGACGCGAAGACTGCCCGATATTCCCAGCTGAAGCTGAATCTTCGGCTCACGCATCTCGATGCCTGTGTCGACGCCCCGGTCCGTCGTTGGCTTCCATCGCACGTCGAACTCGAGCACGAAGTTCTTGTAGGACTTTTCCGTCCAAAGGTAATGGCCCTTCTTCGCCGGATTGTTTTCGCCGATGAGCACCTCGTTCTCAATGCGCCAGAATTCTGCGGCACCCTCAGCCTTGAAGTTGGTCAGGTCCTTGCCGTTGAAGAGCGGCACAAGCTTGGGCTCTTCCGCAGTACTATTGACGGCGGTCGCAATTGCGAATGAAAGGGCGAGGACGATCGGGCAAAACGAGTAGGAGTGTCGCATAAGGTTGCTCTCACGATTTATTGGGGTGGAGTTACTGAGTAGAGCCAGCTTAGCGGTAGAGAGCAAAGAATTCAAGTTGCCAACGCAGTCAAGGTAGCTTAGGCTTCCAGCCTGAGTATTCATAAAATCCTCACAGGCAAGATGCCTATGCTACGTACGGCCTACTGTGCGTTCGTAGGCGATGCAAGAATAAGATGTTCTGGGGTAATTCCGATGACTTGTGTCCTGTCCTGCAGCAAGTCTCCGACATGAATCACATGTTCGCCAACCAGCGCTGCAATTCCCTTTGGGGATTGAAATATCGCTTGAACCTTAATGTTTTCCAGTCTGCTCGCTCCAGACCGACCGATGGTACTTACTAGCGTTTGTTTGTCCGAATCACTCGGATCGCTTAATTTCGGCGCCTTCTCAGGAAAGATCATTCTCTTGTCAAATGGGTCGACGTTGCCGAGTTCACTCAATTGAAATTTGGGCCATTCCTGTTTCGAAACGAAATCGAACCCCTCCGGTTTTTCATTCCACTGGCCTGTAGCTGGACTGTTAGCAACGGCACTTTTCGGCTCGGTTGCAGTTTCGTCCGGGACAAATTGTTTTCCTGAAAGCATGTAATAGAGAATCCCACCTAGCAATGGAATCATCCCCATCTTCAAATAGCTATGGTTCGATTTTAGGTTCATTTCGCAGCTACCCAAGCGTGATCGAATACGACCCGCAATTCCAGTTCGCAACGGCTTGCTCCGCCAGGGACACTTGGCTCTTGAACTCTCAGACGTCCTACTTGATAGACATAGGGGAGTTGATGCAGCGACTCAAAGAATTGAAAAAGGCAATTGAACTGGCCCTCTAAATGAATCGCAAACGAGCGAGTCTGGAATTCTTTTTGGGGTTGTGTCGCGGTTGGACGGAAATCCGTCATGTTGCAGCGCGTGGTTAGAGCCATTGCGCGAACCGAGGCTAGAACTTCCGAGTCAACAATCTTCTTCGGAATGCGATCCAGTAGTGCTTGATAATTGAGCTCTAGCTCTTCGTGCCGCTTCTGACCTTGTTCAATCGCAGCAGTGAGCTCATGCTCTTGTGCACATAGACCCGAGCTTTCCTCAATATTAGACTCAATGTGTTCAACTGTTTGGGCGATCGCTTTTCGAAGTACACTAATACCAGCAACACAAATCACCATCAGAACCATCATGCCTGCGTGCAACAGTCGCTCGTTCCGCAATATTGAGTTTCGCGTCCACAGAGTGCTATTCATAACTGAGACACTCCAGTTGAAATTCCTGAACGGATCGTTCCGCTATAGTGCGTTCTTGAGTTGAACGAAGCTCTACTCTCGGAAACACATTCGATTTTTGTAGGCTTTCCATGAACGTTGTGATCGATTCGCTTTCGGTTGCAATGCATCGCAAATTCACTTGGTATTCGTTTCTCGACGAGTTGTTTTCCGCCGGCGTACTCTCCTTAGAACTTTTACTAGCTTGTGTAGCGCGAGTTGGAACAGTCGAAGCGGTTGCTTTGGCACTTACCAGGACCTGCATCTCTTGAATTTGAACGGAACCTTCGGTGGATAGAACACCGTTTGCGACGATTCCCAAAAGGGAGTTAGTTCGATCGTCCGAAACGGCGGCACGCAACTGGTTGGTTTTCTGATTGATTGCAAACGACTGTTTTGCTTGCTGTATGCGGTCGGCTTGCAACTGACGAATCGGTTCGGCGGCAGCCCGTATCTCTTGAAATTCGCGAAGACCACTCAAGCATTTTCCGATAAGATGCATATTCATCGCAAGAGTTAAAACACCCAATGTTCCGAAGGCGCTTCCCCATTGGCGAATGCGTTTACGAATCAAACGTCCCATCACAAAGGGGGCAGGCAATAGATTGACGTGCATCAAATGTTCTCCCACGCTAGCGCAGACAATCCGGCAGCGATCGCAAAGGTGGCAATATGCTTGTTACCGAATAGGTTGTCGGAAACGTCAATCATCCAGCGTTGTGTTGTTAGCCCGACGCGATGCTTGATCGCTTGATCTACGCCAGGGATTTGAACTCCTGCACCCATAAGCAGAATTAGACTTGGTGACATCGTCCGATACGAGCGGTTCGCGTAATGAATCGTCTTGTCGATTTCATTTGACAACGAATGCAAGTATCCGTTAAGTCTCTGCTGTAAAAGATCTGAAAATCCGTCTGCTTCTTTCGCAAGGCCTTCACTCGACGGTGACTGAAACAGAAGTGTCTGAGCATCTGAGACGCTGATCTCAAACGAGACAGCGATTTGTTCCAACAATTGAATCAATCCGAGATTGCGCAAGCCTCTCGATAGTACCGGCAGGCCGTTATGTACTAGAGTAATTGTCGATTGTTGGTACCCTAAATCGATGGCAAGTGTTGCAACGTTACTTTCTCGAACAACCATCGAGGTTGCACGAGCCATCGCGCAGGGCATAGCGTCAAGTGTTTGGCATTCGAATCCCGCTTGGAGTAGATCGCTTGCCAAGAGCATGGCGGTCGATTTCTTGAGCGAGACGGCCCCATAACTAGTTGTGTTCGCACGCGGGCGATTTTGAGGTAATACCCAACACTCAGCCAAAAGATCCTCGATATCGCATTCCGTCTCAATTGCGATCTCGGACAGAATCATCGACTTGGTTTCAGAAAGTTCGCACAAGGGTAGGTCAAGTTCACGGTAGGCAATCATTCCATCGGAGAGTGTTGCCGCACAGTGACTACCCTGAAAAAGATATTCAAGATTCTCAAGTTGCTCCAGCGTCCCTCCAAGACCATTTTCGCAAATGGCTTCACCTGCTAACCATCCGAACTCTTCCTTGCATTCTGAAGAGTTCTCTTGCGGTTCCGCGGCGGTTTGGAGAGCCTTTTCATTGGCGTAAGGAACGGGGTGTTCGATCGACCAGACTGCAGCCATTATCCAGCGGTCGTCGCTTTTACGAACTTGAGCCATGTGGATTGCGTGGCAACCAATTTCCAATCCGGTCCAGCCATAGGAACGGTTGAACAGACGGTGGCTGATGCGATCGAGTTTGGATAAGAGTGTACTCATGGTAGCCAACGGTAGGTCGAACTAAACAGCATGAGAAACGGAGTTGATACTTCATGCGTTGACTTATCTAGAAGCCGTCGTTACATCCAGCAAAGGCAGAATAATCGAAAGAACAACGACTGCAACCACACCACCCAAACCAATAATAATGGCTGGCTCAAGCATTTTGACAAGCGTGCGCAGGCGTCGTTCTCCTTCGTCTTCAAAATACTCTCCTACCGATAGCAATACGTTAGGGAGCTTGCCGGTGCGTTCACCCGTTGAAATCATATGGGCCGCTCCAGCCGGCAAAAAAGTTGCATCGACTAGTGTCTGGCTCATGCCCTCACCTTGCAAGATTTCATGCTCGACCTTTTCAAACATTTCTTGGAAGAGACTATTGCGGGTCGCTTTGCGGCATAGCCGGATGCTTTCCAGCAATGGTACGCCGTTTTCCAACATCGTCCCAAGCAATCGAAATATTCTGCCAGTGACCAGCGCACGAAGAGAATCTTTGATAATCAAGGCGTTCAAGATAGTGTGGTCGAAAACGCGTTGAACTCGCGGATGTTTTCGAAAGCCAATCCCCAATCCGACAAACCCACCGGCGGCCAAAGCGATGACGATCCAATTGTTGCGAAGCCCTGACCCAAGAGACAACAGAATACTGGTGAGCGGCGGAACAGGGCGGTCCATGTCGCGAAAAATCGTCGCGAATTGAGGTAAAACAAAGAAGAGCATTGAACAGATCACAACCAAAGTAATCGTGCAAAGAACGGCCGGGTACATCAACATGGACATTACCGAGCTGCGCAAATTCTGGTCCTTGCGCAGCATGCGTGTAGTCCGTTCCAGGACATCGACAATTCGCCCAGCTTGTTCCCCCGCAGCCAATGCGGCAACGATCGACTCACTGAAGACAACTGGATGTTTCGAAAGCGCCGCCGAAAACTTCGATCCCTGCGAAACATCTTGGTAGATTGCGAGGAGCACTTTTTTCAGTTTTGGAGCGGTACACTGATTCGCAACCGTGTTAAGGGCTTCGGCCAAATCGTCTCCCGATTGGCACATGATCGACAATTGGGAAAGTGCGACGATCAATTCTGAGGTCTTGACCCGCGAGAATCTGGTCTCAATGAATGATGACTTAGAACCTTGGTCTAGTAGCGAGGTTTTCGATTTTCCAGGCGAGTAAGTTAGGGGACTTTTCGAGACGTTTGAGCGTGAATCAAGAGGAACAACCGACAACGCAAATAAGCCTTGTGATCGGAGTCGTTGGCGGATGGCCAAAGCACTCTCGCCTTCGAACTGCCCGTCGACCGATTTGCCATGTCTATCTTTTGCAACGTACTGAAATTTCATCTGCGAATGCCGTTAGGTTGATTAGTCGGAATAGGCAACTTCGATGATCTCATCCAAGCTGGTTCGGCCCGCCTCTGCCAAATGTATTCCTTCGTCCAAAAGAGAGCCGCTCCCTTGCTGCCGATGATGTGCACGTAAAGCGTCCATGGAAGCGTTGGTTGATATCAGTTCCCGAACCTCGCGATCGACCGTGAATACTTCGTAGATGCCCGTACGGCCCCGGAATCCAGTGTCAAAACATTCGCGACAGCCTTGACCACGAACAAATTGACGTCGTCGATCTCCTTGGTATCGAATTGCGTCAAGCTGTTCGGGAGCAGGATAGTAGCTGGTCTTGCACGATGGGCAAACTGTTCGAACTAGTCGCTGTGCGATGACCCCAAGCAAGGAAGCCGCGAGCTTAAAGGGCTCGATTCCCATATCCAGCAAACGCGTCACCGCGCTAAAACTGTCATTGGTGTGCAATGTACTTAGAACCAAGTGGCCGGTAAGTGCAGCCTGAATAGCGATAGCCGCAGTCTCTGCATCGCGGATTTCACCGACCATGATTACGTCGGGATCTTGACGCAGAATCGAACGAAGCGCATCCGCAAATTTCATCGATTTCGTGTTGCTTACCTGAACTTGGTTGATCAAATCGAGTTGGTATTCGACAGGATCTTCCACCGTGACAATGTTACGCTTGATTGATTTGATCAGCTCGACGGCTGAGTAGAGTGTGGTCGTCTTGCCACTACCCGTTGGACCCGTACTTAGGATCAAACCATGTGGACGCCTTAGTAGGTTTTTGGTTTTGATGAGCGCGGCTTCAGGCATGCCGAGTTTGTCTAGATAGAAAGTCACGTTCTTGCGGTCTAGCACTCGCATCACGATTTTTTCGCCAAGAATGGTTGGAAGTGTCGAGATGCGCAAGTCAATTTCCCTACCATCGACCGTCAAATGGACACGTCCATCCTGAGGCATGCGATGTTCGGAGATGTCTAACTTGGCTAGAACCTTGATCCGTGAGATCATAGCTGGATGGAACTCGCGTCGAGGTCGGAGTATCTCGCGCAAATGGCCGTCAACACGGTAGCGAACCAACGACGATTGTTGGCCAGCTTCGATATGGATGTCGCTGGCTTTCTGTCGGATCGCATGTACGATAATGTAGTTCACCAAATTGATGATCGGGCTTCCATCGGTGAGCGATTCGACGTCCGCCAGTGAAATGTCGACTGCATCTGCGTGGATCTCTAAAGAGTTTTCTTCAAGGTCTGCAGTAACTGCGTCGACTGCAAAGTTCTCTTCATAGCAATGGGCAAGCATTCGATCGATCGCCGATCGCATTGCCAACACAGGTCGAATGGGGCAGCCTGTGATTCGCTCTAGTTCGTCGAGTTGTCTAAGGTTAGTCGGCTCCGCCATCGCAACCGTCAGCCGCCCTCGAACGCAAAACAGGGCGAGTACGGAAAACGCTTCCGCTTTGGAGCGGGGAATGAGACGTACAACGCTTGGGTCAACCAAACCGCTTCGCAGTCGAATCGATGGAACGCCCAACTGCTGCCCAAGAAATAAGAGCAGGGTGTCTTCCTCGACGAAGCCCATTTCGAGCAAAGTCTCACCGAGCTGTGAGTTTGAGTTCGTGTGTTGCTGAAGTGCGGCCTCTAGGTCACCGTCAGTGAGTAGACCGGCATGCACCAAATTCTCACCGAGTGGAATTGCAGTCGGGACCAACTGACCATGCTTGGTTCGACTGCGTAACATTCTACCGTCACAACCCGACGCATAAGCGAGGGACTGACCCTCGATTACGGTTCGACTGCTTAGCACAGCTGGCGAATCGGGCGCAACGTTTTGGGTAAGAGCTAGGTTCATCGTGCAAAGCTCCCCACCGCCTTGACAGCGTCATCATAGATATTAAGTTCTTTGTCGATCCCATTAATTCTGAGGATATCTCGACAAAGAGCGTTCGGTCGAGCAAGCACGATACTTCCACCTAGCTTGTGACAACGATCTCTGGCTTCAAGCAGTGCTTCTAGTCCGACGCTATCCATCAGAGGTATATTGCTGAGGTCGAATACGATTCGCGGTTGACCGTTCCCAAAGCATCCCTCAACTGAATTCAAGAATGCCGATTGATGTTCTCGAGAAAGCGGCTGCGATCCGCTGATCAAATCCACCGCGCCGGAGCGTTTGCAAGGGTACATGGCATTCCGTGCGGTTAGCGAATAGGGAGTTCGAGAATAAAGCAAGAACCTTGATTCAACTGACTGCGCATCGAAACGTTACCCCCATGAAGTCTCGCAACTTCTTGGGAGAAGGCCAAACCAAGTCCGGTTCCGACCATCGCTTGTACACGTTCATCGCTGCTACGGAAAAACTTGCCGCAAAGTTTTGGTAAGTCTTCTGCTGAAATTCCAATGCCGCTATCCTCAATCATGAACAAAACGCGAGTCGCGTCCGCGTCGACTCGGACAGTCACCTTGCCACCTTCTGGAGTGTACTTGATCGCGTTGCTTACCAAGTTGGTGAGGGCAGCGGCTAGCTTGTCCTTGTCGGCCATCACCTTAGGCAATTTCGGAGCAACTGAGTAATCGAAAGACTGTTTCTTTTCGTTGGCCAGCGGACGTTGGCTTTCGATAATTTCTCCAAGCAATCGCTCCAATTGCACTTCGTGCTTCTGAATGGTTATCGCGCCAGCTTCCATCTGACTGATATTGAGAAGTTCATCAACGAAACGGGCCAGTCGAGTTGCTTCGTTGTTGATCGTGTTATAAAAAGACTGTTGTTGTTCTACAGAAATATCGGTTGCGAGCGAAAGCGTTTCCGAATAGGCGCGAATGTTCGCAAGCGGCGTTCTAAGCTCGTGCGTAGCCGTGAAAACGAACTGCTCCCTGGCTTTTTCAGCCAGCTTTTGTTGTGTTACGTCGCGCATCGTCCAAATCGTATCGTTGCTACTGTCGCCCGCTTGAGAGATCCGACTCAATCGCCAAACGCCCTGTGTTAGATCCGTTGATCGTTGAATCTCAATAATCTGAGTTGCATGGTTGTTGTTCAAGCCGCGAATTCGTTCTTGAGACGGATCGTCAGATTGTTCCGAAAGCAAACTAAGTATCTCCATCCCGATGAGCGATTTGGAGTCTGCACGTTTGAGCAATGTCGCAAAGGAGCGGTTGAGCTGGATGATTCGACCTTCGGCATCGCAAACCGCAATTCCTTCGGTGAGGTTTTGGAAGACAGCTTCCCATCGTTTTGCTTGCTGAGTGTGAACTGCTTCTGAAAGCCGACGTTCGACACCGTTCCATGCCGAGTGTTCGTGAACGCGAGCTAGCAGTTGGTTCCAACCAGCGGCCAGAGGTTCGGTAGACGGTAGTGGACGCATTTCCGCAACAGATTGGCTTCCTGTGTTTGCGAAGCACGTGAGCTGCCTCTCGATATTCTCGTGCCAACGTGTATTACGTCGGAGCACAAACGAACCAAACAACAAAAGCCCAAGTGGGACTCCAACAGCTCCTGGAATGGAGTTGAGAAGTGATCCGTACTTTGAGAGGTACATTGCTGAAACGGTAAAACAGAATAGCCCAGACAGTCCAAACAACAAATACTGTCCGCTCAGACGCCGCGTCAAACTGCGATTGTGTTGGGCTGCAAGCATGGCTTTAAACCGATACTAATTGAGTTGGAGCAAATTCACTCGATGGTATTGCGAGCTTGTCTAGCAGGGTTGTAAGTTCACGAATGCTGAATGGTTTGTATAGAATCGCTTCAATACATAGACGGGCTTTAAGTTCTTCTCGGTCCAACTCCAGTCCTTTTGCAGAGCACATAACAATGCGAATCGCTTCCAGTTTCAACTCGTTGCGTACTCGTTGGCAGAGTTCTTCCCCGTCGAGCCCGGGCATCTCATAATCCGTAACCAGTATGTCGAACGGTTCTGATGCAACGATTCGAAGCGCTTCTTCGCCATTCCGAGCCAGTGTGACTGCGAATCCGGACCGTTGGAGATTGAATCGAATGACATCGCCAAGTACGACGTTGTCTTCGGCGACCAGGACTCTTTTAGCTTTTTTAGCTTCGGACATGGATGTGACTACCAAGTAATGCAAGCGGCATGATTGATAACAAGCTCGCCGGTTGTTTCGTTGTAAGCCCAACCAGCTGTACCTGCGGGCGTTGCTATCGGATTACCCGTGTTGGCTACGACCGTGTTGTTTTGATTCGCGGTTGGAACTAAGGTGGTTTGGACCTTGGGAAAGGCGCCGTTGATAAACGGTTTGATGGACGTGGCAAACGTTGCCGCTAGCGGATAGGTACCGTTCTGTGACTTGTATAGCTCGATCGAATCGCGAAGAACGCCGAGCGACGCTTTCGTACCTGAATCGCGTGCATCACCCGCTGTATTAAACATGCGAGGAGCAGCTACAGCTGCCAGGATACCGATAATCAGCACGACCACTACAAGCTCTACCAAGCTAAAAGCTGAACGCTTGCGTGCTCTAAGGGTTTGCGATGACATGTTCATTTCTTTTCAAGGCCTAGCTAAAAACAGGGTAATAAGCAATCGATTGCAAAGCAATCCACTGCAGGAAAGTCGGGAACGGAACTTTTAGATCCGAACGCAAGAAACCTACGTTTGGATTTAGCACAGAGCAAATTATTTAATCAGAAACTTTTCCCGTTTCGCCAAAGTTCACGTGCTAGATATTAATAGTCGAAGGCGGAAGCGGAATTGCACCACCCGACAGCTAACTAACTAACTAAATGGCTCTCACGTTGAACCGCAACGCGCGAGCTAGCGGAGATTCTTCACAACCATGTCCATAACACTTGCCGAAATACAACCTGCATACGAACTCGCCTCGCGGCTGGAGTCAGCGTTCGGTTCTCGCGCGAATGTACTACGATTCACTCCGAAGGGTTGGTTGAACGCTTCCAGCGAAGAATCGACTCGCGAAGTCGACCCAATGGTAGGTGCCGTTCTTCGGACGTTCGACCTTAAGTCGAGTGAGCCTTTTGTTTGGCGTCGAAATGGCCGACTGATCGTCGTAGCCAACCTGACTCTGCAGGCCGATTCACCGATCGCCGTGGTGATAATTCTCCCAGATCAAAATGAGACCATGGTCTGTTTGTTGATTTCTGCTCATCTCGAAGCACAGCGTGCTCGCGCCGAAGTAACAGAAATCAGGAATCAATCTGAGCTCTTCATCAATCAAGTGACGCAAGACTTCGAAGAGTTAACTTGGTTGCGTTGTGCTCACGAATACTTTGATCTATGCGGTTCCAAGCACACAATTGAATCGATCGCGCGCAAGTGCCTGCCCGATCTAGCCAGTGTGATTCGAGCGGAGTCCATCATGTTCATCCCATCCTGCTGCGAAAGCAATTCGGAAACTGCAAAGCCTGACTGGAATAGCGTGATTGCAACAGGGTTTAGCGAAACGCACCAAGAAACCTGCTTTCGTTTTCTTAGAAATTCGATTCCACAATTGGTCCGTGGTCCGCGGGTTGTCAATACAAGATCCAATGAGGATCACTTGCCTAGCTACCCCGAACTGCGCAACTGCATTGCGTTGTCCGTAGCCAAGGGGCCGCATGTCTACGGATGGATATTGGCGATCAACAAAACGCTTTCGCAATTTGGTAACCCATCGACGTCACAACAGCCAAATCCGCAAAGGGCAACACCGTTTGGAACCTTCGAAGCTGGCTTGCTAAGCGCAGCAGCCAACATCATGTCGTCACATGCCCGGAATCTGGAGCTATTCGAAGCTCAAGAGTCACTCTTAACAGGCGTTGTTCGAGCTATTATCAATGCGATTGATGCCAAGGACCCGTACACGTGCGGCCACAGCGACCGTGTTGCATTGTATGCTAAGAGAATTGCTGAACGTATGGGAGAGAGTGTCGAGGAATGCGAGCGGATATACATGGCCGGCCTGCTGCACGACGTGGGCAAGATTGGAGTCCCCGACTCGATTCTTGGCAAACCAGGCGCACTCACCGTTGAGGAGTATGCGATCGTCAAAAAGCATCCTGAGATCGGGCACACGATTCTCAAGCACTTGAAACAGCTGGACTATGTTTTGCCAGGAGTTCTGCATCACCATGAAGCTGTCAACGGAACCGGGTATCCGACAGGTCTAGCCGGTGAAGCGATACCCTTGCATGGTCGAATTCTGGCGGTCGCGGACGCATACGATGCAATGACCAGCGATCGTCCCTACCGCCCTGGGATGCCGAGCGAACAGGCGGAATCGATCCTTCGCGACGAGGCAGGCAAGACTTGGGATGCCGACATTGTGGCTGTCTTTATGGAGTGCCTTGCCAACGACGAAATCCAACCTCACACTCTTGATGCATCCTTTGATTCGACCGAGTTAGATGCGACTTGCTTAGCCGGCGAAGCCGCTAGCGTACAAAGTCACGCGAACTCGAATACGAGCCTGATGCGGCGAATTGCCAAGTCAATCAATAGCATGGTGGTAGGATAACGACGTGCCAATCATGCAAACCTATGAAGGAAAACGTTTGAGATCCGGAGTGACCTTCGTCGAGCTAACGGTGTCGGTCATGATACTCGGTATTCTTGCTGCGATTGCATCTCCGATCTATTCCAATAGTCTTGTAAGATACCAAGTCGAAGTCACGGCTCAGAGGATTTCTCAAGATATTGTGCAGACGCAACGCGCGGCACGGCAAACCAACTCGACTCGCACGATTACATTTACCACAGTCGATCATAGTTATGTGATCAGCGGCATCAACTCAATGGATCACGCCAGCCAGCCATACAAAGTCTTGCTAAGCGAATCGCCGTATCGCGCCCAATTCTCATCCTTGGTCACTGCAGCGATACCCGCAACGCAACTCGCAAGTCTTACACTCACCTTCGATCGCTTTGGAATGCCCGACCAAGGCATTTCAGTAACGGTAAGGTCTGGCACATTGCAAAAGCGAGTCGATCTGGCCCCTACATCTGGCAGAGTGAGCGTCCAATGAATCTAAGCCGACGACGCACGGGCGTAAGCCTCTTGGAATTGATGGCCACGTTGCCAACGGCGACAATACTCATCGGGGCGATGGCCTCGTGCATTACGATCATGATGAGGGCAAAATCGCAAGACGACACGTTGTTCCGGAGTACCTATGATCTTTCCAACGCGGCCACTCAGATGGCCTCGGATATTGAAAGCGCCGTCGCCCATGTTTCGTCTTCAACAACGCATGTCGAGTTTGTAGTTCCTGATCGCAATGGCGACGGACTGCCCGAACAGATGCGATACGAATGGGGCGGGGCCACGGGTGGAAACGCCAATAAAATACTCTGGAAATACAACCAAGAGCCCATCGCTGTACTGTTCGACGACGTTGCCGCCTTTAATCTACAAACTAATACCGTTTCGGTTCCGGCCACGGTTCCAAACCATCTGCGTTCCGACGTAGCCGTTCTCAAATCGATCAATGCGTTTCCCAGCGGCGTCTTCCGTGAACAGGCTATCAATGCAAGCAACCACATCGGTCAGTACTTTATCCCTGATTTAACCGGTTCTGGGATTAAATGGGATCTCGGATCCATCCGTATTATGGTCCGCGCAGCAGACGCGAACACGGATGGCATTCTTTGCATCCGCGTCATGAAGTCCGATGCAACTCGGCTACCGATTGCTCCGATTTTGGCCGAAGTGAAAATCGCAGAATGGCGTTTAGGGACCAGCTACCAATGGCTTGACATCCCGATCTCGCCTATCAGTTGGCAAACGCAAAGTACACCTCTTTGCATCACTCTCGGTTATGGCGGGGGAACGGGTGACGTTGCAAGTGTTCAGTTCCTCGAGAATGGAACCGGGATGCCGGCCAACGCTAACCTAGTGACCTCTAGCAATGGCGGTACAACCTGGACCGCGTCCGCCGGAACTCAAGGCCTTCGATTCTATGCATTTGGACTTTATGATGGTTATACAGGCCAGCGAAAATTCCTTAGCAGTGTGGACCTAAAACTAGGAAGCTCTCGGTCTATCCTACAAAAAATTGAAACTTCCGTTCGAATGCCAGCTAGCCCGGAGATTCCGTGATGAGAATCAACGATAGTAGCAGTCACTCTCCGTGTGCCGTCCGCGAAAGACAGCGATGTCATCTCGGATTGAGCCAAGCAGAAGTAGTCGTCTCCACCTTGATCGTCGGCGTGCTAATGGTGTCCTCCTTGTCAACGATTGCAGTATCAAGACGCAGCCAAATGTCGGAATCGAACGAAGTTCGCGGTTTGGCGATCGCCGAAGCGTTATTAGCCGAGATCATTCAACTCCCGATGCGCGAACCCTCCTGCGACTGTGGGTTCGGAATCGAAGCCGGCGAATCAGGCAGCAATCGACTCAATTTCGATGACGTCGACGACTACAACAATCTCATTGATTCGCCACCCAAATCGCGTAACGGAACTGCCTGTACTGGCTATTCCGATCTAAGCCGCAACGTAGCCATCGATATGGTAACATCCGCTGACTGGAATGTTACAACGACAACTTATGCGGGCGTATACCGTATCACCGTCAAGGTGCTTCGCGGCACACTCGAGGTCTGCAGAATCGTCGGATACAGAACTTCCGGTTCTCCGGGTTCGAGTTCGGTCGTCGGAGTTAACAGCCTGAATTGAGTACTATTGTAGAACAATTGTCCTCAATTGTTCCCCCGCTGCGTTCGATAACGCTATTCCATTCAACGGAGAAGAACCACCTACCATGTCAATGATTTCCTATAAACTCCGAATCGATTGCAAAAAACGCTTTCTCTCCACGAAGAGGGCTGGTTCGATCTACGTTGTAGCAATGGGTACCAGCCTCATTGTCGTTTGCTTGGCTGTGGCGAGTTTACAATCGGTTCGCGTGCAGCGCAGAATCAATGAGGAGATATCTCAAATAGCCAACGCTAGGAAAGTTGCCCAGTCCGGAATCGAGTTTGCACAACAAAGAATCCTTACCGACCCAAGCTGGCGGACTTTTTTCACTCACGGAATTCCTGTCGCGCGTACCACGACCGGCGGCAGTTTTTCGGTAACACTGACAGATCCTGACGACGGCGTGATTGCCAATCAATCAACAGATCCCATCCTGGTAACGTCGACCGGCACTTTCGGTTCGGCTAGACACAAGCTGACTGCGTACTTGGAACCGCAACGTCAATTGTTTGCCGCATGCCGCTCTTCGCTCTATGCCCCCACCAACATCCTATTTAACAGTTGTACGATCACGTCGAACCAATGGGCCTATTGCAACAATCTAATCACTGCTAGTTCCAATCCGATTGTCAACGTTAATTGCCTTGCCGCAAGCATCGGTGGCACTAGCAGCAGCTTTTCGCAACGGGCCATTCAAGGGGGAGTGTGGCCGATGGATAAACCTGACCTACTTCCCACGTCGAGTACGTACGTAGGCAAATACTATATCGACAATGGAGTGACCATCAATGCGATCGATCTGCCAACTGGTGGTACCGAATTAATCAAAAACGGCAGCTTCGAAATAGATACAACCAATTGGACAGGAATGTTTTGCACTTTAACTCGGGACACGAGCAAAAAAAAGGTTGGCACTGCATCTTGTCTTGTGAGCGGCCAAGGGTTTATTTCAACTCCTGTTCAGGACATTTCCGAGCACATGATAATGGGGCACAACTACTCCGTTTCGCTTTGGGTTCGAACCACCGAAGACCAATTTATCTATCCAATCATTTCGTTGACTTGTTCTGGAAGCTTTTTTCCAATTATCAAGTCTGGTGCTAGTGTCCCTGTTCTCAATGGAGTGTGGACACAAATATCCGATACGATCAATGTGACCTGGATGGGAACATTGACCAACGCTCAATTCGAAATCGGGAGTGAAAAATCAAGTGATTACAATATCGATGCATTAAGCTTGTTGGATGCCAATCACGTGGTTGGGACTCGCTACATTGAGAATGTCGTTCTGGGTAACACAGCCAATCCCTTTGGAAGTGGAATCATTTCGGTCAATGGAATCTACTCCATTAATGTGCCGGGCGAGATCCTGCTCATTCGCGATTCACGAATCAATGCATCGCTTGTTGTCCAGAATTCAAACAAAGTCGAAATTCGCAACGCGATTTCATGGGAACCAAGCGGTCGCAACTTCCCTGCACTGATTGCCAATGCACCGATCGACGATTTGACTTCGATCACGTCGCTGAGCGAGGCCACCATCGGAGTGAATCTCAACCCGTCGACCTCCCCATATCAAAGCGTCTCGGATACAGACGCAACTGATTCTTATCCAAGCCTGTTATCGGGAGCCATTGTGTCTACAGGCGACATTCTACTGGGCGGACTTTCGACGTTATCGGGACCGGTACATAGCGGTACTAACATCAACGTGACGTCAAGCAATTTGAACATCAACTTTCCATCGGACATAATCCTAAATCCTCCACCCGGTTTTTTTGCGGATCCGCCCAAGATGCGATTGATTACGAGTTCAGTGCAATCGGCGCCCTAGGGCCAAGACGCTCGCGAAGCAGGCACGTCTAATTGATTGATCGCCTTGTATACTGGCCCCCCATTGCCATGTGTTTAGGCCCCTCATGGCCTTGCGCCATGAGAAGCCAAGATTGACCGGCTAGCCTGCGCTGATAAAAAACTGGTATTGTATTGCGGATTCGAAGTGAGGTTTTTGTTCCGTTCGATTAGTGGTAATCTTGCAATGCGGCGAGTTGAATCTCGAGATTTCTTCTCCCCTTCTCCTCTCGAGGATCTCGAGGAGGAGAAGGGGCCGGGGGATGAGGAGGTCGGAGCTGGATATGAAGTGGCAAGCCCCAGACGATTTCGCTAAGCACCTTCGCCGCGCGCCTACGCCCGCTGAATACTTGATGTGGCAACTCGTTCGCAACCGACAACGTTGCCAAGCTAAGTTTCGACGCCAACATAAACTCGAGCCTTACATCTTAGAATTTTTCTGCCCAGAGGCGAAACTTGTTATCGAGTGCGATGGACTGCCACACTTTACTCCAGAAGGAATCGAGAAAGGTCGAATCCGAAGCCAATGGCTTAACCGACTAGGTATCGAAGTCATTCGTTTCACCAGTCATGAAATCGAGAACGATACGCAGCGGGTTCTCTTTGCAATCGATGTCGTCCTAAAACAACTGCTCAAGCAGGACGCACCTCCTCATCCCCCAACCCCTTCTCCTCCCGAGGAGGAGAAGGGGAGTTAGAACATAAGCTTCGCGATGTTGCAGTCGCGATCGCATGGGTTCGTTGTTTGGAACAAAAACTGCTCAAAGCAAAGTTGCTGCAATTCCAGTTTTTTAACAACCGTGGGCCTTCGGCTAATGAATAATCCGGGCTAACCTGCGAGCCGCTTTAGAGGATAATTGATGGACGAGACTTTTAGATTTTCAAGAACCGCTTGAACAACGGTTTGATATGATAAGCCGTGCATGCAATTGTTGTGAACCAATGGACATTTAACTTGCCCACATGGTTGACAGTCCATAGGCACTCTCAACGTCGTCTCTGGCAGATTGTACGTTTGTGTGGCCCCTGGCGCTGTTGGCCCGAAGAGACTTACCACATTTTTGTTGAGAGCAACTGCCATATGCCGTGGGCCGCTGTCTGTAGAAACGACTACATCCGCGTGTTCCATAACTGCTTTGCTTAGCCCAATAGGAATATCTTCGATCTCTCCCATACTCTTGACCAATGGGTGCGAGGCTCCAAATGCGATTGCATTTGCTCGGTCCCTGTCAGAAGGTCCGCAATGAACGACGATTTGCACTCCGTATCGCTCGGCCAACAATTTGGCAGCTCGACTGGCATTCCCGACTGGCCAAAGTCGCGACGCTGCTGACGCTGACGACGTATTGAACACAACGGTGGGACTATCCCATAAAAATTGGAACTTGGCGTAAAGTGTTCTGGCACAATCGCGTTCCGAAGGCGATACGAACAATTGCATCGAGCGGTCCTCGATAGAACAGCCTAGGTACTTTGCTATATTAAGATAGTAGTCAATGGCTGGCGTGTTGGAGTGATCGACGACTTTGTCTCGTCGTGGAATCGGATCGGTTAACAGCCATGTTCGGCCATCTTTTGAATAGCCTACTCGCCGTTTTGATCCAGAAAAGTACCCAATCAATCCAGCTGACAACGAGTTTGGCAACAGAACGATCATGTCAAAGCCGCTGCTATTCAGTTTTGAAACCAAGCCACGGCGCGATACCGTTTTCGCATCTTTGGACCTAGGCTTATAGGTTATGGTGGAATCGATCCAGGGTGTTCCTTCAAGAACGGCAACAGGTGCGTAGCGTCCCACCACGCATAGCTCGCTTATTGCGGGCATCCCGTTTCGAATGGCTCGAATGGTAGGAGTGGCCATACACGTGTCACCCACCCAAGTTGGCAGCAGAATTGCGACTTTCATGATATGGGCAATTCATAGAAGATTGGTAAGGAGCAAGTCAATAGAATCTTCAGTTCAGCTTGCTCCTGAAGAGTTGAATAGTACGACTTAGCTATCAAAGATTACGAGCACCGCTCCAACTCCTTTAACGTGGATTATTCACAACCCGCTGCGTAAGCGAGGGACCAGCCACAAAATCCCTCGCTTACGCAACGGGTTACGAAAAACAGTCTGCATTTAAACTGCATCTCCACCGCGGTTCTTCCAAGAGCAGGGACTACAGGCGTCGATCATAAGTCGGGCTGAACCGGACGCTAGCGCGTTGCGGCTGATTAGCCGAAGGGCGCTAGCCCACGGTTTGCGGCCCATGTTGTGATC
>JAYTVL010000025.1:0-2703 GCA_043744075.1 Pirellula sp.
GGCCAATCGCGGCATTCATTCTGGTTTTTACGTTGATATCGATTCTTGGCTTGATGCTGCGACTCACGTTTCTTCACCAATCGGTAGCAGATGCCGTCGTAAGGCCATCCAGAGAGAATCGGTTCATTGCCGAGTCGTATCGAGGGCCAGCATCGTTCTTGATCGGAAACGAAATTCTCGATGCAGCCAAAGAAGCTGGATCGAGATTCGATGCGGTCGAAGCTCAAAAACAAAAAACAGATGAATTCGCTCAGCAGCTGGTTTCGTCGAATATCGAATTGATTTCGTTTAATCCCTCTTCCCTCCAACGGTTGCAAACCAATCTTGCGGCGTCGCCATTGTTGGTCAAAGATTTAATGATCGGCAACATTGAGAAGCGATTAAAGCTGCTGCCAACACCAACGATTCTTCCGCAAGAGCTCAAGCTACGACAGGTTCGATTATCCACCGGAGTCGTATCGACATTGCAATTCGAAGCGGTCGACAAACTGGACACGAGTTTCGATGGACTGACAGTAGCCGATATTGCAGTAACCAACGCCGATGGCGTTGAATACCCCTTCTTTGCAATCGATCAAGTCACTGCTCCCCTGTCTGACTTTTCGATTGTGGTCCTGGTCGACAAATCCAGTTCAATGGCAGGGGATCGCTTACTGAAGCTTCAAGCTGCTTTGGAATTACTGATTTCCAATTGTTCCAGTACCACACGGCTTGAAATCGTGGGATTCGATTCAAAGGTGACTCCCCTGACTTCATTTACCAATGATCATCGCGTTTTGACCGATGCGGTGAGAAGCATCAAGGCAGATGGAGCGACTGAGATTTCGAAGGCCCTCGACCATGGACTAACTGCAATTGCAGACAAGTTGGGCAGTCGGTTGATCTTGCTGTGCACGGATGGCCAAGATTCAAACTTAGCTTCCAATATGCAACGTATCGTTGCTTCTTGTCAGCGTTCGAAGGTCTCAATTAATGTTCTTGGATTGGATGATTCGACCCTTGATCGATCTAACCTTGCAGCGCTGGCAAAACAAACAAATGGTCTGTTTTGCGTCGCGGATAACCCGCTGGCGATCACCGACCAAATGAACCGGATCATGAGTTCCTTTACCAAGGTTGCGTATCGCCTCTTCGTTTTCAATCCAAATCGCAAAATGGATCGATACCGCATGAGACTGATAGGAAATCCAACCACGTTCATCGACGTTCAGCCTTAAGAATGCGACATGATTGTCGCTTTAATAGTCCAAGCCGAGCTTGATCGCTTCGCCACAAGCTCGTTCGAAAACGGTAACCACACCCAGGCACGTTGTGCATGATTGGTTATGAAACTGAGGCAGGTTTTGCAAAGCAAATAAACGTGAATGAAGACAAAGGAAAAGGAAACATGACAAAAGAAAACAGAAACGCACCAACCCCAGCATACGAGGCGCGCTTGAACCATATCAGGCTTACCGTCTGGGAAAATTTTTCCAAAGGAAGCTCCTACTTTAACACCGTAATCACTCGCCGCTATAAGGAGGGGGACGAGTGGAAGGAGTCCTGCACCTTTAGCGGGCTTGGGGATTTGGCCCTAGTTGCCGAAGCCGTCAGCCTTGCTCGTGAATTTGTTCGTGAACGAACACTCAAGAGCACCGACACAAACAACGACGGCGAAAACTAGAGGAGGCTACCAATATGAACACACTACAAAAAAATCAGTTCGAGGACTTCGATGTCATCGATGTCTATTCAAGAACAGAAGCCATTGATGACGGCTTTTTAGTTGATCTCTCAAGCACAGCACGAGAAGCGGGAATTCATTACCCCGTTGCGGTCACATCAACTGTGTACGCGGATTGTATCGCGTTTCCGCTTGACGAAGGTTACGTCGACGAGCAAGAGCGAACGGTGGACTTAATGACCACGATTCAAGCTCTTGCTCGGGCGGGCAGGGGTGAACGCGAGATCATCTTTGAAATGCCCATCGAAGACGATACAGGCGAGTGCCAAGGAATTGCCCTCAAGCTGGTTTGCGGCCCGGGAGATTTTGGGGAACCTTGCTTAACAGTGATGAAGCCAGACGAGGACTAGACCGCTTAAACACCGGTGGCCGAGCTCGCCTTAAAGGCTCGGCCACCTCATCGACACTATGGAGAGCATTATGCAACGAGTAACCGACACCCGAACCACTTACCGACTAGCTGGCAGTATTCCATTTGCGGGGATAGTCGCCGATTTGGAACTAGCACGCAGAGCAAACGCGGCGAGAGCCAACGGAATGGCAGACGCCGACAGAATCAGCAAGGAATCCGAACGAGTATTTGAAATGCTCGTTCAACTTTTCCCTGCTTGTGAGTTGCTAGACATCATTCATGACTGCTCGAAAGCTTCGAGGATCCTGTTTCGAGTATCGCTCATGGTTGAACCAGTTAAGGAAGCTAGTGATTTCTAGCTTCAGCTAGTCGAGCTTGTTTCACGAGTTACTAAGTAGCTCAGTGAAGTTTGATTTTACAGATCTAGTAGATCGTTATTGAAGGTTTTGTTTTCAGTTACTTGACACACCATTGCACCGCAGTGCCGACAGCTCGGCAATTTCAGCCACCTAAACCCAAGCCGAATATTAACTTACTGGCGTTTACAGTTTGTAAACAAAACCAACCATGCGCAAGCGTTCCAAAACCATCTCGTTTCGACTATCCGAAGACCTGTACGCCAAGTTGG
>JAYTVL010000026.1:0-8975 GCA_043744075.1 Pirellula sp.
TCGATCACAACATGGGCCGCAAACCGTGGGCTAGCGCCCTTCGGCTAATCAGCCGCTACGCGCTAGCGTCCGGTTCAGCCCGACTTATGATCGACGCCGAAAAGCACATCATTTTTCCGGCTTAGTGTTTGGCTGAACATTCTTTTCAATTAGCTCCTTCTCAATTACCAATTCAAGTCTCTGAATCTCTTTCAATTGTGCATTTGCGTCCGCTATCATCCCTAACGACTGATAAACTACTACCAGTTTTCGTCGAGTGTCTAACCGAACTTTGTCCTTTCGAATTGCAAGTTCATACTTATTGATGGCTTCTTTTGGGCGTTTAGCAGCTACTAACACATCACCCCAAGTGTCTAGAATGTCCGCATTGTTTGGTGAAATCGCGATAGCTTTTGTAACAAGTACAAGGGCTCGTTCCGCATTGGACGGTGCTATCGCAACCAAACAAGTTGCCAAATTGTTTAGTACCGTGAAATTCTCTGGTTCCTTGTTAAACGCCAACTCCCAATAATACTGAGCACCTTTTAATTCTCCTTTTTTGAAGTACTCTTCGCCGATTATCAAGAGGGAGGGAACGCTAACAATCTTGAGTTCAATTTGCTTCTTGAGTACTTCAAGTATTGCTTTTGTCGGCTTTAAGTTGTATTGAAGTAGCGCAGCAATTTCACTTGAGATCGCAGGGTTTTCCGAATCCGATTCAGCGGCTTTTTCTAGTAAAGGAAGTTCTAAAGAGTACTTTCCATCCTCACCCTTGCGTATAGATTCCTGATACAACGCAAGTCGGATCTCAGAGAGTTTGCGTCTGGTTTTTTCGCCACCAAGTTTATGGCGTAATCCTTCTTCAAGAATCGCAATAGCCTCTTGAGGTCGTTCTGCGAGCAATCTTGCATCTGCAACAGCCAGACGATCAGACTCATCCTCGTTCTCAGAATTTGTTTTGAGCAGGAAGTACTCTTCGGCCTGATTTGCGGCCTTTTTCCTACCCTCATCGTCACCAACTCTTGTGTAAAGTTTTGCAAGTTCCAAACGGAATTTCGGCTCGGCGTCAACAGCTTTTTGTACGACGAAAACCGCTTTGGAAATTTCACCTCTTTCCTCGAGCATGCGAGCGTAGACAAACGGCAAGCGAGAATCGATTTGATTCCATTTTCTAGCATTGTCCAAATGTCGCAATAGATCCGGGATAGGTACGTCTTGGCCGGTGACTCTCAATCCGATGAGAGCCTTTGCAAGCCATGCGTCAGCTGGAGGAAATTCTCCCGACTTTCCTCCAGTCAGCTCGTCCATCTCTTTCATCGCCTCTTTTGTTTTTCCGCTGAGAGCGTAAATCATTCCAAGGCGATATCTCGCAATCTGGTTCTTCGGTTCGGCAGATAAAATGCGTTTGGACTGGAATTCCACCTGACGTTTCGTCGTATCGGGAAATGCCGTTAGCGCCTCTGCGTTTAACACATAATTTGCGCCGATTACTTTGCAAAAGTCTGGTTCTTGTAATTCTTTGCAGGCGGCCTCTAAGGTCTCCGTAGCAAAAAGCCTTTCGCTTTCCTTGGTCAAGAATTGCGTATGGCTTTCTGTTCGTTTCGACGAGGAAAACGCAGCAGTGGTATAGACCGCGAATAGCAGCGAAAACACAGGAAGATTGATGAAAAAAAGCTTCCAGTTTCGCGTGTATCGCCAAGCTCGAACGGCGTCCATAAAACTCCCGACAGCTCGTATTGGCTTGTAAAGCAAATGCAGAACTTCAACCTTCATCCATGTGTAATCGGTGTACCATGATTGTTTCGTACCCGCTAAACGCAACTTTGATTTCCACCGAATCGAGATTTTGTTTTTTTTGGGTATTCGAACCATTAGAATTGGCAAACCACAAAGCCAATTCCAAGCAAGCGCACCAAGTGGGGATTCTGGGTTAAGATATTCAAAAGGAATTGGCTTGAAAATGGTTGAGAGAAATGAATCTAGGCTAACGATTAGTGCCGCTCCTATCAAGAAACACCCAATCGATAACTCAAATGACCATGGGTACCAAGTTTCATTTCGATCTGCTATCACGGATAACGCCACCCAAGCGACGCCACGCACTGCAATCCATGCAAAGACAGTAAGTGCGAGCAAAAAGCTGGAGGACAAAAGGCTGCGTCTAAAGGCTAAAATATAGAATATGGCCATCCCAAAATATGCAACGACGCTGTCCCAAACGCCAATGCTCGAAAAGTAATCGGCATTTCCCCGACTGAACAATATGGTTCGATCTTCGCGAGCATATGGATGGCCTGTTGCGTCGGCTATGACCGAAGTGATGGCGACAGTAAGCGATTCCAGTTGATCAAAATCTCCCCGGTTTTCCATCGCATCAATCGCGAATGGGGTCACAAACATGGCGCCAAGGAAGAACGCATGCCACGCAGAATCACCGCGGATTCTTCCCGCACTCCAAGATGCGACGACCAATCCGAATGCAATCGCGCTCAACATCGAATTCGAAAGAGAAACACCTGCAAAAATGAGGATTATGGCAAGGACATAAAAAATCCACACGAGCCGGGCTTTCAACTTTGTTTGTTCCCCACGCCAGTTCGATCGCGCCATGGCGACCAATATTCCAAGAATAATGCAAGCTGCGTAAAACATGCGGTCGGGGGACGAAAACCAGTTCCTCCATATGTCAAGTGCGAAATACACCGAACCAGATCCAAGGACTACCGCGGCCAAATCAAGAAACCAGCCGAATGAGCCAATATCATTCGCGTCCTGGCGTTTCGCTTCAGGCACTAAATTGGAACTTATATCCGTTTCTACATTCGTCATTTGATCAAAATTGCGTTTTCAAACAAAGGCATTTACGGCGTCGATCATAGGTCGGGCTGAACCGGACGCTAGCGCGTTCCGGCTGATTAGCCGAAGGGCGCTAGCCCACGGTTTGCGGCCCATGTTGTGATCGACACCGCATTTACGGCTAGCTGGGCTGTAGAACTACTCTACTAGAAAAAGCCGGAAAATCTTTCTAGAAAAGTCACAATCAACGTACATTGTACGCAATTTCTGAAGAATTTCCTGCATTTCTAACTGATTTCAGGATGTCCACGCAAGTCAAAAGCGATACAACCGTTATACAGCATTTGGCAAAAAAATCGAAAAGCGTGAGTCGGTCAAAGGAAATTGTTCACGTTATGAACGTCGATTTAGGGTGTTTTTTCGTTTGGATCTTCCGACGTCTTTATCTGCTCTTTTGCCTTGGCTTTTTCAATGTCTTGGATTGCCTTTGACTGCGCATTGGCCATCGAATCCATTCCATTTGCTTTGTATGCAGCAACTAGTTTTCGTCGCGTATTTATTCGTTCGTAGTCTATTCGAACAGCCCGTTCGAATTTGTTTATTGCCTCCTTGGGACGATTTGCGATCATCAATATTTCACCCCAAGTATCTAGGTAGGTTGCATTATCTGGAGACAACGCATTTGCTTTGCCTGCCAATTCGAGGGATCGATTCGCATTGTCCGTAGAAATCTCGACTAAGCAAGTCGCTAAATTATTTAATACGACGGGATTTTCCGGTTCTTTGGCGACTGCTAATTCTAGATATTTTTGAGCGCCTCGAAGGTCTTTTTTGGAGTACAAACCATCTGAAATCAATAAAAGCGATTCAACGTTAGTGATCCCAAGATCCAACTGATTTCTTAAAACTTGCATTAACGATTGAGGCGGCTTCAGTCCAAAGGAGTTGAGTTTCGAGATCTCGCTAGAAAGGCTTGGATTTGAAGGATCCGTTACCGCAGCTTTTTGCAGAAGTGAAATGTCTACACTAAGCTTCCCTTCCGCGGTTTGTTGGATGGACTTCCAGTAAATCAACAGCTGAACTTCGGATAACTGTCGCTTGGTACGTACTCCCCCGACGTTTTTACGCAAGCAGTCAGAGAGAATCTCGACGGCTTCCTCTAGGCGGTCAGACATCATTCTTGCCTCCGCTATATTCAAGTAGTTGGATTCGCTTTCAACTTCAAAAGTCTTGGCCGTAAAATATTCCTCCGCTTGATTTCCGGTCCTTTTTCGCCCTTCGTCATTATGTAACCTTGAATAAAGCCTTGCGAGTTCCAAAATGAATTGAGGATTGGAAGCCACCGCTTCCTTCAGAATATGAACGGCCTTTAGACCGTCCCCCTGCTCCTCAAGTAGACGCGAGTAGTACGACGGCAATCGAAAATCGACGTTTTTCCATTTTCTCGCATTATCCAATCGGTCTATCAGTTCCTGCATCGGAATATCTTTGCCTTCGGCTTTCAATGAAGTAAGGGCTCTTGCAAGCCAAGCATCGGCTTGAGGGAAGCGAACGACACTATCATTCGCAATTTCGTTCATCTCTCGAAAGGCGGCTTCAGTATTTCCGCTTAGTGCGTAAACCAAGCCCAGGCGGTATTTTGCAACATGGTTATTTGTCGCATTGGATAAGATCTTTTTGCATTGAATTTCCAATTGACGTTTCTTACTGTCCGAAATTGCTGCAACGGTTTTTTTAGCCGGTTCGGTCTTGGCCCCAACGATCTTCATGAAAGCAGATTCGTACTCTTGTTCGCTCGCAGACTCCAGGTCCTCAGTTGAGCATAGCTTATGGCTCTCTTCCGTTATGAATTGCCTTAGACGGTCCGTACTTTTCACCGAAACGAAAGCCATCGTCAAATAAATCGACGCTAGCAACAAGAAAGTGGGTGAATTGAATAAAAATTTGTGCCAAACTGTATTTGCCTTCCAACCGCGCAATGCATCCATCACGCTACCTAATGCGTTAAGCGGACTAAAAATAAGCGGCAATAACTCCATCTTTATCCAATCAAAGTCGGTAGCCAAGGAAGGCGTCTTTCCAGCTATTTTGACCCATGTCCTCCAGCGAAGTGCGATCTTGTGCTGCTCTGGTATCCGAAGTACAAAGTTTGGCAATCCACACAGCCAATTCCAAAAAAACGCGATAAGAGGAGATTCCGGATCGAAGTTCTCGATGGGAATTGGTGTAAAGATGGCGCCAAAGAATTGATCAAGGCTAATGATTGCAAATATTCCAATAAGGAAAAAAAATAACTGAACCGCAAATGTCCACTGATACCAAATTTCATTTCGATTCGCCAAACACACCATTACAACAATTGCAACACTCCGAACCCCGCTCCAGACGAATGCTGAAATCAAAATGGATACCCCCGAGTTAAGAAGGCATCGCCGAAAGACTAAAAGACAAAAAAGCGAAGCTCCGAGCAAACTCAAAACGCCGTCCCATATACCAATACAAGTGAATTGATCTGCAATCCCTCGATTGAATAGTACAGTCCCTTCTGATTGTGCGTTTGCCAGGAACACAGCGTCAGCGAGGAGTGATGTTGTCGTTACCGTGGCTGACTCCAACCATTCAAAGCAACCAAGACTCGCCAACCAATCGATCGCGATTGGAGCCAATAGTGCCAGTCCAAACGACATTGAACGCAATACCGTTTCGCCGCGGATTCGCCCAACACTCCAGCCCACAGGAATTGTTGCTACAGCAATCCAGATCGATTGAGGGATTGAAAGCGCAGTTCCAATTCCGATGAGCAAAGTCGCGAATCCCAAAAATGACCAAGTTAAAGTTGTTCTCAACTTGGTTTGCTCTCCATGCCAGGAAGAACGACTGACAGCAATAAAGACCCCCATGAGAATACAAATCGAACAAATCACTTCATCGCGACTAGAAAACCAGTTATTCCAAGAGTCTCTTCCTGCAAACAATGCGACGCAAAGTAACAACAACGCAAGAGCATCCAAAAGAAAGCCGTTTTCGTATTTTTTGTTTGAATCATTGCCGTGCAATTTTGATTCAAATGTGGCCGTTGGAGCAATTTCTTCATTCATCATTGGTTCGTGCTAATGTCGTTGCCATTCGGATCTGTGATTCTCTCAGCGTGAATCGCTCAATGCATGGGCCAACGGCATATTGTACCATATGCCCATTTACTCGGAAATTAAATTCGGCGGAGTCCGACCATTTCAAGCAGCTTGAGGGCATTGGTCGTCGGAGTTACCCCAGGTCGCATTATGTAATCGAATCGCATGACTTGCTCTCCCTTTACTTCCTCAAAATGTTCACGGAAATGCACAACTTGAGCGATTTTTTGAATCCCTTCATTTCCAGCCATCTCTAGGTCGTGCGTACTGGTCAAGACTATACAACCGCACGCAACCAATTTGTCCAGCACATGTTCTACCGCAATCTGACGCTCTCGCGAATTCGTACCTTGAAGGATTTCATCTAGTAAAACTAACATTTGTTTTCCGTCAGGATGGTTTTCTCTTTGAGCCAAATCAACCACCGCTCGCAACCTTTTTAGTTCCGCCATAAAAAACGAGACGCCGTCCTGCAAGCTGTCCTGTACTCGAATACTCGATGCCAATTCGCATACTTCGCCTGCCCAACTCACGGCGCAAACGGGCGCACCAAGTCGCGACAAAATGGAATTAACTCCAATCGAACGAAGCAGGGTCGACTTGCCAGCCATATTGCTGCCCGTCACTAACAGCAATGGTCTATCGCTGGTGATGGTGACGCTGTTAGGCACTTGACTTGAGTCTTTCAGCAACGGATGGGCCACCCCCACTACTTCAAGCAAATTGGTTGCACATGAGTCTATTGCCTTTTTTTCGATCGTCCTAGGATAAGTCCACGAGGGATACTCGTCGGCAATTGCGGCTGCAGAAAAAAGCGTTTCAATCATTCCGATTGCCTCCAGCCATCCAGAGGAGAGTGTTCCAAATCGGAGCTTCCATCTTTCCAGCTGTTCCAATACACGAACATCCCAAAGGAAGACAACCTGCAGAATCAGATAGGGGATGAACATCAGTGGGCTGCGCTGCATACCAGCCAATGACATAATGCGTTGCAGTCGGGCGAGAGCTTGTTCTGCCGAGTGATTTTCATCAAAACACTTTCCTCTTAGTCTGGATAATAGCGATTGTTTTGACTCCAACTTTTTAATCGCTCGAATCAAGTTTACAAGCGACTGCAATTCGCGATTCGCCGCGCCAATTTTGACAAAGATGTCGTGGATTGGACCAATGATTACCATCGTGAGCAAAAAATTTGCTGCCGCACCACCTAGGACAATTGCCAAACCAATGTATTGTCCAAGCTCGTAATCTTGGTATTTGCAACCCACAATCAGTGCGATACCGGCGAGCAGCACAGCCGGGCACAGCCATGTTAGCCATTGGACCCATGGACGTTTCTGAAAATGATATTCCTCTAAACACCATTGGGCGAGACCTTCAGGGCTGGATTGCTGGTTCCGATAGTCGCATGTCGTTTCAAAAAAAGACTCGCGCCAAGCTCGATTGGCGGCAAGCTCTTTTACCGCCTCCTGACGCTCTTCGACGCTCTCGCAAGGAACCCAGGTAGTTAACCAATTGCATAAATTCCTTGCACCGGTTCTGGTCATCGCCATCGAGCACCATCGATATAGGCTCCTGTCACCGAACAAATCCAGGTCTCTACTCAGCTCAGAATAGTAATCCTCGCAGCTCACTTCAGTCGGTAACGGTGTAAGCTTAGCCCAATCGCGATTGCAACGTGCTAGCAATCGGCGATAGCCATAGAGTCTCTGTCTGAGTTGCGAAGTGATCCAAAGGTTTGTCTCGTGCCATGTGGCAGCAGCTAAGAAGCCTACAAATAGCAAAACGCCAATTTTCCAAGTCCATCCACTCGCTTCTTTGGTCGTTACGCCAAAGAAAATTAGCGCCAGACCCGGCAGCGCGAGCGCGAGCCGAATCCAAACAAGCTTTTGCATTGTATTGATTCTCCCTTGAATCTTTGACTCAAGAGATTGGATATGTCCTAGGTAGCAGTCGACGGCTACCGATGGTTGTTTAAGATCGGATTGCATAACTCGCGATTCTAGCTATGCGGCGACCTTGAGGGTAGTCGCTTTCGCGCGGCGATTCCAGGATGCTTCAATGATTCGGTGTCGCTTATGATTTCGGCGCTTAGTCCCAACAGCGTATCGGCACCTGCTTTCTGATCAGAATTTCTCGCTCTGGCATTGGGTCCACTGTTGGGTACAGCGGAACAAACAAAGACAACGTCGACACTTCTCGCTGATCGCACGCTCTTGTTGTCGTAAGGTCGGGCTGGATAGTCGTTTAACCGCGTGGGCATCGCCGCATCGCGCCGCGTATTTGCATCCGAATAAGCTGCCGTCGCGGCCCGACGGGCACGCGGTTAAACGAATAAAACTTCGATATCGATACCGGCGATCAGCGAGAAGTGTCACAAAGTCACAAAGTCTACTCGCGATCCGAATCTTTATCGGGAACAAAGAACAATGCGGTCCACCGAGCATTCATCGCGTTCGTTACTCATAGTATCTAGAGGGTTTTTCCACCCCGAACCGTGTTCCGTTCACAACAGTTCGGTCACCGACGAGATGTTGTCGGGTGGCGCTTTAGAAATGGCAACAAGTTTACTTCGATACAAACCAGACATTGAAGTCACGCCAACGATCGCCGGCTATTTTTTGGAAACGATTCCCAGCAAGCACAACTTAGGAGCAGCGTTTTGTTCAATGCGAAAACATTACCCGTGATTCCTCAAAATTCCGTTTCGTTGGCATAACACCAAGGAGAATTCTTACGCAACCGGAAAAAATTCACCAAAAAGTGCAGTCATCGCAACTCGTTGCTGCGATAGGGCTTATGGCAACATTTACTTCGTATTGCAAGGTTATCTTAACCATTTCGAAGTAATTAATTTGACAAGCATTTTTCAAGCGTTCTAATTCTTGCGTGTGAAATTGGCATTCTGTTAAGGCATCAGGTTCGGAAATGCAATCACAATCAAGCTCACAAGCTCACAAGCTCACAAGCTCACAAGCTCACAAGCTCACAAGCTCACAAGCTCACAAGCTCACAAGCTCACAAGCTCACAATCTCACAAGCTCACAAGCTCACAAGCTCACAAGCTCA
>JAYTVL010000027.1:0-34838 GCA_043744075.1 Pirellula sp.
TCCACTACATTCGCAGTCTTGATCTAACCCCTACAATAGAGGAACAAAACTTGCGCAAACCAAAACCCGTGTCAATACCGAATTTTTAACAGCCCAGGACAAGCCCCCGACCAACCTGAAAGGCCAGATCGCAGAACGGAACAAAAATCGCATCAACGCAGTTTTCGTAAACTGCTATTTGTCGCACAGCCCAGGTCGCACCTGCCGGGTGCGACAAAACCACATATGCACTCTAGAATCCTGAACGATACCTTCGTTAACATGGAGGGTTACAAAGAATAAGGCGAGCGGCAGATTGAGATTTACCTAGCACGACGCGCGAGCGAGTGGTCCTGGCCTTTCAAAGACATGTTTGCGCGGCGTGCTACTGGTAGTTTTTTACCTGCCGCTCGCCTGAATGTTGACGAACTAACTTCCTTTGAAACGCACCGCGATAGTTCATGTCGTCTAGTCAAGGAGTATGAGAAATGTCTGCCGATTGGTATTTCATGAAAAAGGGTTTTTTTGGCACCTCCAAAACCGTGGGGCCCATTGCTGAGACTGAGTTCTTGCACCGAATTGAGAAAGGTGAAATATCGCCGGACTCAATCGTTTCGAGTAAATCAAAAACCCATGGACAGTGGATGCATTTGAAAGAGATCCCGGCAGCTCACGAACATTGGAAAAAATCCCATCCGTCTGCAAATAATCCTACATCATCGCACGGAAGTGAAAAGGAAAAAGATTAGAGACAATGTTTGGCGAAAAACGGAGCGGGAGGGTGCTTTCGCTGACGTCAGCTCGACTTGTCAAACCGTCGGTCGCTCATGACGAAGCCAATTGCGGCTCCGCTCATTAGCCCCCCCAGGTGAGCAAGGTTGGCCATTTGAAAGTCCTGCATCGAATTGCTGAATCCAAATACCAAGATCAAGGCTGTCATGACGTACACTTGAGCGGGTAGCTGAAATCCAAGATCTGGTCTAAGCGTGGTTTTCATTCCCATATAACCTAGTAGACCAAATATGACTCCTGAGATTCCGACAAAATTAGGTGAGCCATACCACTTGAGCGGCATAAGACCTTGTAGCAGATGCGATCCAATTCCAATTAACAATATGATAACTGCATAGCGCCCAATTCCCTCAAGCCGCTCCGTGAGTCGCCCGAGCGAAGCTAACGAAAGCATGTTGAACAGCAAGTGAATTGCATGCCCATGCAGAAAAGCTGGCGTCAGTATCCGCCAGAGTTCACCCTGCTTAATCGAAACGGCTGGGTCGCCTGTTTGCTTGTACAAGCCCATGTCAACAAACATAAGCTGCTTCATTGCAAAGTTGCCTAGCCAATTCTTTGGCCCTGGATTTGAAAACTCCGAGACTAGGCCGAGAAAGACACATAAAAGGATCAATGTCAATGTCAGTGCCGGCAAAGATCCGCCGAATAGGTTGGGATTGATTCGCGGCGATGAGGATTGAATGTACTTTTGACGTTCAATCGATTTGAGCTTCTTGTCCTTGATAATCCCTTTGGCTTGGTCGACCGCTTGGCGGTATTTTGGATCTTCAGGAGAGGCTGAGAAAAGTTGATACTCTTTTTTTGCGATCTCAAGTCGGTCTTCGTCTCGAACCCAAATATCCCATTCAGTCTGGTCCAACAATGGTTCAACGTGCGTTGGAATGTCCAGGGTCATCAAATAAGCCACAAAGGACTCGGCCTTGGATTTTCCCGTGATCGTGGTCAGATGTCTCATACAGATTAGTCAATTGGCCTAAGTTGATGGATCGGAACGTAATATTTTAGGTATCGAGTACCATTGCTGTATCGAATACCTCTAGGGTCTTCGACTAAAATGGTGGCCCGTCGGGTGATTCGATTCACAACGCCTCGGAGCATCGTCCCCTCGAAGGGAAAAACCACTTTTGCGCCGGCACGGATGTTGAACTCTTTGGCTGCTCGCTCTTGCTGAGTTATCAGTTCATGCCGGTGCTCGGTATGCCCAAACATGTTGCGAGCGATGGATTGAAATCGGCCTGCCGAGCAATCGCTTTGGACCCATGCCAGCATTTCACATAAATGGATCATCTCGTGTTCAACGATCCTCTGCATGGCTGCCAATCTATCAAGGCACTCATGTCCACAGACACGGATCGAGTCACCTGGTTTTCGGAATGATTGGAATAACAATGAAGTCGACAAAGCGATTTCGTAATGCGTGCTGCTCGGTTTTGTGCGCGTTCCTCGAAAAATCGTTCGAGTCGTTTTGCCGCCAGCACGCGTCATCCGCGAACTTAACCGAAACGATAACCCGTAGGAACGAGCCAATGGCAGGCACAATCCGCTTAGAAACTGTTGGTCGTAGGCTTCGGCCATGCTTTGGAGGTCTTGCTTGCCAACCTTTAGAAAATTCGGCGTCTCCATGGCTTTTGAGGCAGCCAAAACCTTTTTGCCTATATTCTGTTGCCAGGCGTCCCGATACGTCCAGGCGGAGTTCGGTCTGGACAGGAGCTCAGCCAAGTTCCTCTGGTAGTCAAGCCGGCTTGGCACGACCGCCGGGGGTAGCGTGGAATGCGGAATTGAAAAATGAGCGGCTGGAACCGCAGGCCTAGCCTCAGACCGATCTGAAGGAGGATGGGTTGCTGGCGGATTAGCAGCCTGTGCCGGGCCAGCGTTGCTTTGCGTAGACCTCGGCGCAGGGGGAGATGCCAAGTCAGACACTCTTCTCCGATTTGTTTTTGGATTGCCTTGTGGATGGGCCATTGTTACCTCCGTTCTGAAATCCGACGAAAATCCTGGTTTTCGCTGTTCCAACAGGACAATATAGCACGTATTGCCAAATAATCGCACCTGCAACAATCAGCCAGTCACCTATATACTTCAACAATTACGGTTTCCAGTGTTTCTATTCCACTCTACGAGTCATTCGTATCCCATGCGTTTGTTCTTTGCCATTCGCGTATTTTTCGTTGTTCTGTTCCGCCGCGATTCCGCCTCGCGAATTCACGGTCTACTTGAGAGCAATTCAACTGCTATCGGGGACAATGAGACGCCAAAGCTTCCGGCCCCCTCCGAATCAAAGGCGATTGAGTCTAAACCATCGTCGCCAACACTCTCGAAATCGGCTCGGCGAAGCGAGGCACTCACGTTGCTGAGTGCGCTGCAACGCGAATCCCGTTTTTTAGACTTGGTGTGCGAATCGTTAGATCAATACAATGACGCTCAAGTCGGAGCTGCGGCTCGTGACGTGCTTCGCGATACCAGAAAGTCTCTTGACCGAATGTTTGGACTCCAACACTTAATCGATTCGCCCGAGGGAGAGGACATCGAGATTCCAAACGATGCGTCTCCTGCGCGTTGGCGGATTGTCGGCAAGGAATCCGGCCAACGAGGCACTTTAAGCCATGCTGGTTGGAAAGCCACGAAAATGGACATGCCAATGTGGTCCGGTGGTGCTGACGACGCCATGGTGATCGCGGTCGCAGAAGTGGAAACCTAGGCATACTCACACCAGCCATGATCGACAGTATTCGTTCTGACCCATCTTTTTATAGAGCATTTATTATGCTTCGTGCGTTGGGTCGTATTCATTTTGGGCTTTGGGAAATTTCTGAGTCTGAACCAAACTGCTACGGCGGAATCGGGCTGATGGTCAAACTTTCGTCCACCATGATCAATGCTTACGTTACCGGGTCGCCTTTGAATTTGAAATGCAATATCAAGGCGAATGATTACTGGCTTCCTCGCATCGAATTGATAACCAATGCTTGGATTAAGACACATGCACAACTTCCCGTTGAAATGATCGATTTGCACAAAACATCGACGCCTCATCGAGGCTTAGGTTCTGGCACACAATTGGCGTGTTCCGTCGCGTCCCTACTCCTTATAGACGAGTTTAGACTTTCGATCATACAAGGCAAACCCTTGGACGATGATACTAGCCATGTACCGATTTCCCAGTTGTTGCCGCAATCACCGAATTCAAAAAAAACGCAGATAATCAACGATCAAATGGAGATGCTCGCGAAACTAAGTAAACGCGGCGCTCGATCCAACATTGGACTCTTCGGTTTTTTAGTAGGGGGCTTCATTATTGATCAGGGGAAATCAATCCATGCGGAAAGAGGCTCATCCATGCAACCGAGAACCAACCAGGTCAAATTCCCGTATTGGCCTATCATTACCATCCATGATGACAGCTCAACTGGCGATTCGGGAATGGTAGAAACAGAAATGTTCGATCGTTGTTCTCGCGTGCCAAATCCCAATCGACAAGCAATGATGGATCTGGTTAGTCACGAAATCTTGCCTGCGATCCAATTCGAAGATTGGAAACGATTCGATATCGCAATTGGACAATATGGGCGATTCGCTGGTCAAATATTTGCGCCCGCACAAGGCGGAGTCTACCGCTCGAAAAAAATAGCGCACACCATCGAGGTCGCAAACAAATTAGGCATCAAGGGTGCGACGCAAAGCAGTTGGGGACCAACGGTTGTGGCCATTGCTCCGGACATCGACAACGCTCTTTGGTTTGAAAAAAACTTGAAAAAAAGCCTGCCGCATTTGAACATCGAAATTGCGATGGCGGCCAATCATTCTGCGCAAGCCTGGGTTCCATGAGTTACGTTGGCCGATTAGCTCCGTCTCCGACCGGAGCGCAACATATTGGGAACGCCAGAACGTATCTTGTCGCATGGCTCGCGTGCAGGCAGGTTGGCGGAAAGCTGATGTTGCGAATCGAAGACCTCGACACTCCCAGAACGAAGCCGGGGGCAACGGCCCAAGCGATCGAAGACCTTCGTTGGCTCGGACTGGATTGGGATGCCTCTGAGCCTGGGATGACCTTTACCAACCAGTCGAATCGAGAAACGCGATATTCTGATGTGCTTCGAGGATTGAAAAAAAGAGAGCTCGTTTATCCATGTACTTGCACACGTACGGAAGTTGAAAACGCCGCCAGCGCGCCACATGAGTCGACGCTGGACGGTGCGATTTATCCAGGAACTTGCTCGAAACAAGTTTCTTCGGACTCGCTGGAACTTGACCGAAAGGGTATCAAATACGCTTGGCGTTTCCGTATGCCAAGCGGTATCCGATCGTGGATCGACTGCTTATATGGCGAGCAATCGTTGAACGCCAAAGTTCAGCTTGGCGACTTCGTAGTTGGCCGAAGTTATGGCGTTACGGCTTACCAGCTTGCGGTGGTCGTTGACGACCATGACTTTGGGATCAATCACGTCGTTCGTGGAAACGATTTAATTTTTAGCACTTACCGGCAGATTGCTATTTACGAGGGCCTTGGATGGGAAGCTCCAGAGTGGTTGCATTTGCCTTTGGTGGTTGGTCCCGATGGGCGAAGGCTTGCAAAACGGCATGGTGACACTCGGTTGGCTCATTACCGCGGGCAGGGAATTCGGCCCGAGCAGATAGTTGGCTACCTGGCTGTAACGCTGGGCTTGCGAGATCACATCGAATCGGTGACGCCAAAAGTCCTTTTGAGTGAGCTTGGCACGGAAAAGGATTGGATTCAGCGTATGCCGCGCGAGAATGTTACTGAGCTAGCAATAACTTCTCTCGCAGAGGTTGGCGATCCGCGAGGAAATTGGTTATGCTAGGAACCCGGATGACCTTCAGTGTTTCGGTTTATGAGCGATCACCCACCGGGAGGAGTCAGGATGAGCGAAAGCTCCGCGTTAGATTGCAGTGTTCTCGTACTTAATCGATTTTATATGGCCGTGCGAGTCGTTGACGTTCGCCGGGCGATGACGTTGCTGTACCGAGGTTGTGCCGAAGTCATCGTGATCGAAGATGAACAATACGCGAATTACGATTTCGAAAATTGGTGCGAATTGTCAGATCTACATGCTTTGGAAAAGCAGCTAGGAGAGGACTATATTCGGACCCCCACAAGGGAACTGCAGGTTCCACGCATTGTGCGTTTGGTTCTCTATGACCGGGTCCCAAAGTCTACGGTTCGATTTAATCGCAAAACGCTTTTTGCTCGAGACGGGTATCGTTGTCAGTATTGTTCGCAGACGCGTCCGATGAGCCAGTTGAGTCTCGACCACGTTGTGCCTCGTTCGCAAGGCGGGAGAACGACTTGGGAAAACGTCGTTTGCTCATGCACCAATTGCAATAGCAAGAAGGGAGGCCGCACGCCACTTCAAGCTTCGATGAAGCTGCTAACGACACCGATTCGTCCGCACACCAATCCTGGCATATCTGTAACACTTAACGATCCGCGATATGTATCCTGGAAAACGTTTCTGCCAAGCGCTGTCAGCAATTAATCACAATGTGGGATTAGCCGTACCGCGTTAGCGGCGGTTGTCTGTCCGAAAACCGGGGCTAACGCCCATCGGCTGATGTTATTTGCTGAAAACGCACTCTCTCAGTCCCTGTAAAGTCGTGCCTATGCGTATTCGCGGTCAGTGATGATGCCTGGTTGTGGTACCGGGTACTTGCCATCCTTGTCCGCAAGCACTGGAGCTGGGCTATTGTAGGTCATGTTCTCGATGCCAGGTGCGAACTCGTGTTCGCAGTTGAGCATCTGTTTGTAGGTGATCTCCACGCCGGTGTGAGCCGCCATGCGTCCCATACTGGTCACAACCGACGCTTGCACGCCGCGTTCGACTTCATTGTACGGCTCGTTGTCTCGAATCGCCGAAATGAGATGGTTCCATTCTAACTGATATGGGCTCGCCTCAGGCTGTGGGAACTGCCATTGCAGATTCGCTTTCGCAAATGTTTGACCAGTATAGATTCGGCATTTCGCAGGACTGTGAGACGAAGTGGAAATGACCGCCGCTCCTTTCGTACCATGCGCATAACTCGCAAACTCGTCCTTGCAGCCAGGAATCGTTCGACCGTTGACCAACAACTTGGTTCCGTCCTCAAACGTGTATTCGATTGAGTAGGTATCGAAATTTTGATCGACACACTCATTGCGGTAATGCCGTCCACCGCTTGCCTGGGCCTTGACAGGCCAGGCGTCTTTCATCCAGCAGCATTCGTCAATATTGTGAATGAGGAAGTCGCTAACCGCTCCGCCGCTGGCCCACAAGAAGCCGTGGAAACGATTGATCTGATACATCAACTCGCTCATGTCCGCTGGCTTTTTCTCAGTCGCAGCCGAGCCAGTAGGGCCGGCCATTCGATAAGCTCGCATCAACAGAACGTCGCCAATCTCGCCCCCTTTGATGCGTCGAAACAATTCCCCGCGGGCTTCGCAGTGTCGGCACATCAGGCCGATACCAACTTTGAGGTTTTTAGAAACAGACAGTTTTCCAAGCTCCAGCATCTTTCGACTTGAAGGCCCGTCGGCTGTTACCGGCTTTTCCATGAAGACGTTTAGGCCCTTGGAAATGGCGTACTCGAATTGAACCCACCGGAATGCACATGGGGTTGCCATGATTACAATGTCGCCAGGACGCAAGCAATCCATAGCACTCTTGTACCCATTAAAATCCACAAATTTCTTATCCGGCGAAACCTTTACTTTGTCAGGAAATTGCTTGGACAACGTCTCGTAGCAGCTCTTGAGTTTGTAGTCGAATACATCGGCCATTGCGACCAATTCGATCGGTCCGTTGGTGACGGAAAGTGCGTTGGCCGCGGCTCCAGAACCACGTCCGCCGCATCCTACTATCGCAACTCGGATCGTGTTGTCCTCGCCTGCATGAACGCTCCGCGACAAATTCGAGGCAAGCGCGCCCGCAGTTGCAGCGACTCCGGTGTTCTTTAAAAAGGAACGACGACTTGCATCATTCGACGGCATGGATTCTTGCTGGGACATCTTAAGCTCCTGTGTTAGACATGGAAAGGAAGGATGGGCGAGTGTGATTTGTTAGAATGGGATACTGAGGCGTTCCAAAGTGGAAGGAATTGTCCTCAATTCCTTCGGCGGATGCGTGTTTCGGCGGCCACGTGTTAGCGGGAATTGAGGACAATTCCCGCCACGATGAGCGACACTTTTGTTGGTTTGTAAATTGTTGGTTAACGTTCTAATGGAACCGGGCGTTCCTTCATGATCGGTTCGGAAGATTCCCAGTACGATTTTTTCTCTTCATCGCTGGGCTCTCGCAGCGGCCGAACCACTCGAAAGCCAACATGAAGCGCGTCGGTTAGGTACCATATACTAACTGGGAACTGTGGGTCTTGTGAAATCCAATCTTCCTCCGAGCCTTGGCGAGCTGCACTGCGGCATTCAGCAGCCGATTTATCCCAGCCTCCACCTCGCACGGTTCTCGGATAAAGGGTCTTTGGTATCATTAGAGGATTGGTCCGCTTGAGTACATCGATTGAGTAGCCCTCAGGTGTATGCTGATCGAGAACCCATTCGGCTACGTTTCCATGCATGTCGTGCAAGCCCCAAGCATTGGGTTTCTTCTCGCCAACTACATGATATCCCTCGCCTGCATTTTCGTCGAACCAAGCGTACTCTTCCAATTGGCTGGCATCGTCGCCAAATGAATAAGCTGTCGTTGTACCTGCTCGACAAGCGTACTCCCATTCCGCCTCGGTCGGCAGGCGGTAGTAGCGTCCGGTCTTTGCCGAAAGCCATTTGCAGTATACACGAGCTGCGTGCTGTGTCATGCAGATGGCCGGAAAGCCGCGTTTGCCCATCCCAAAGGACATGTCGCAATATGGTTTGGTAGGCTGGCTTTTCTGAAATTCATCTGCGATCGAATCGCGTGGAGTCGCTTTTACCTTGTTCACTTCGCGAGAAAATACATCCAGATCGGACATCCAAACATCGTAGGCGTCCCAAGTGATCTCGCATTTTGCCATCCAAAACGGAGCGAGCTCGACTTGGTGCACAGGTCCTTCATCGGGGTTTCTGTCAGCTTCGGAATCTGGACTGCCCATCGCAAATTTGCCGCCCGCGATCGGAATCATTTCAATCTTGGCGCTGGTGTGTTCGATCAGCTCAGCATACTTTTTCATTTCTTCAGGCTTAGTTGCTTCAGAATTCTTTACCGGAAGAATCCGATCTGATTCTTCGGCGTAAATCGAAGAAAAGCCAACCGAAGCCGCGAAAGAGAGTGATGCCAGTTTGAGGAAAAGGTGAGATGTTGATTGCATAAATGATACGAATTAGTTCAAGCAGGACCTACTTCAATGACCGGATGTCTACGTTTCGGAATCGAACGGGGTCGTTGTGGCCAGCAAAACCAACGTGACCACTAGTTCGATCTTTACCTGGGTGCGGGCTATTTGCCATAAACTCTGTCACTCTGGACAAATCCGTTTCCAAGATTCGCGTACCGTTTAATTCGACCGTAATCGTCGCGCCTTGTACAGTTACAACCTCGTGATTCCATTGGCCCGTGGGACGCAAGAAACCTCGCTTCGCCGGAGCCATTCCGTATGCACTTCCGTGAGCTTGGCGAGGGTCGAGATTTTTATACTTGGCATGACCGTCGTCGAGAATCTGCAATTCGGTCATTGCAACATACGCGCCATCTTCGTTACGTTTTGGCATTTGCTCGATTTCCGCTTTGCTCGGATACCGCATTACCAAACCATTGTTGCCTCCCGGAGACAGCTGGAAGTCGACTCGCATCACATAGTCGCTATATGCTGTTTCGCTAACTAGTGTGCCACCCTTGCCCGCTTGGCATTGAATAGCGCTATCGACAATGGAGTAGTTATTGGTCGCACCCTGCCAACCGTTTAGGTCCTTGCCGTTGAAAAGCGAAGTGAATTTTGCGGAGGAGTCTTCTGCGGTTTTCAGCAACTCGTTTGCTTCGTCGGCATTCAATTCTTTGAGCTTGAGATTTCGCCATCGAATCTCGGCACCGTGGGTCTGCAATTGGATTGGCCCTTTTGCATAGAGTGGTTCGCCTTTTGCAAAGTAGTTCGCTAGCCGCTCGTTTTTCACGACGCACATGTCATTGAGCCAAACCGTGCAAAGCTCGCCGATTAGCTGTATACGCATGGCGTTCCACTCGCCAACGGGTTTATCAGCTCGTACGAGAGGATCTTTTCCGCCAAAGCCAGACGGATTATTCCAAAGCCCGCCGCTTCCTTTTTCGTTACCATTCTTCTTGTTGTTCTCTGCGTTCGGGTCCCAAATCTGAACCTGAGGAATCCCCCGCAGATACACACCTGAGTCTGATCCGGGCACAATCTTGTAATCGAATGAAAACTCAAAGTCTCCGAACTCTTGATTCGTTGTAAGGTATGCACCTTTTCCGTCATTGACAATGACTTCTCCCTCTATGCTCCAATGATCTTTGATCTCTTGATTCCACTTGGCTTTTTCCGCATCAGATATCTTTTCCCACTTAGCGGGGTCCGTAGTGGAACGACCATGCCAATTGCTGAAGTCTTTTCCGTTAAACAACTGGACATTTTCGGCGTTTGAATAGCCGACAAATCCGGACAGCATGCAAGCGACTGACAGGAATCGAGAATAGGCAAATATAAGAGTATGTTTTTTCATCGTGGTAAGGTGGGAGTTTGGGTTAGAGGGGATGGGGAGTATAAACGAGGTTCGCTGCAACATGACTCTTTTTTGTCTGTGGCGTGAGGAGCACTTTTCAAGGCGTCCGGATCGACCCAATCTTTAGCGTCGAAGTTTCTAGTGTACGTACCGTAGTCATGAAATGCATACCACTTCGCCAATCGATAGGCCCAAGAGCGTTCAGGAATTTCGGCACCTGGGACGTATTGACTGCGTCGCGGTGTGATCGCCCCGATTTCTTGGAGGGCCGTTTGACGAATCGTAGAGTCTTTCGCACCGTGTTTGGCTGCCAATGACTCAAGTAGATCCGGTCGCTCCAAAACGACGCATCCACGTGTGTGCTTGGAAACCGTTTCCCGAAAGTCTCTTAGGAATTCGCTTTCCTGAAAAACTTCTTTGAGCGGTCGACCATCGTGAATCGATTCTTTGGCCAGCTGAATGATCGGGCAAGGTTCGATATGGCCACCTGGACCAATGTGGTGTGTGAAGCCTGTAACGGCTGGGCACAAAGCTCGCCCTTTGCCATCGTGATAAGCATCGATAACAATGATCGGCTTTTTGACTCGGGTGCTCACTACGAACTCGCGAACGCGGGCGAGTTCTGCGGTATCCAACGCAAGTTCGGGTGAGCTTTCTGGGCCGACCACGCGGAACACATGAAACCAACAGTACATCACACCCATCTCAACCAGCCGATCGACCCATGCGTCGTTGAGCGTGTCGTCGATGTTGCTTTTGCAAACGCTGGTACAAACGCCCGTCATCACTTTGTTATCAAGACAATTCTGCAGTCCCTCCAAAGTCTTGTTCAACACGCCATCGCGTCCGCGACGAGTATCGCTAACAATTTGGGAGCCCTCAACGCTTATTAGTGGAGTCACATTACCGAGCTGCCTCAATCGCTTTGCAACTTCATCGGTAATGAAGTGTCCGTTTGTAAAGACTTGGAAGTAAGCGTCTGGATGGGCGGCTAGAATATCGAGCAATTCTTTGTGCATGAACGGCTCGCCACCTAAGATGCCGAAGAACGAATTGCCCATCGCCTTGGCTTCGGTCAGCGTCTTGTTCATGGCAGCGAAATCGATCTTCGTTTGCTTTGCAGCCACATCGACCCAGCAGCCTTGGCATCTCAAATTGCATGAGTTTATAATTGAGATATACAGGAACGGAGGAAAGAATTCGCCTCGCTTCAATCTTGCCTTATGCTTCTGAACACTTCGCAGCCCTTTGAATCCAGCCAGATACGCGAGTTTGAACAGCAGCCGCTTGTCGGTCTCAATAAGTAATCGTTTGGCAAGCCTAAAGTACATGCAAATCAATCGGGTATGGGTAGTGGTACTTCAAACTCTAGTTTTCGAGTTGCGATGCTCGGCACCATCACTTTAGCGTGATGAGTACGTACTCATCACGCTCCGCGTGATGTCGGAAACTCTAATTTTTGACTCTGACGCACCAGTAGGGTGACGAACTGGCAGTCACCCGCGCACGAGCTCTACCAGAACAATAGCTTATCAGGAATTGTCCAGAAAATGCAGACTCTCCATCCTAGGATTTTTGGAATGCAGTTGAACAATTTAAGTTATTGTCAAAAACTTTTCTTAAACCTTGCCGATTTTTCCATGAAGGATCGATTCTGCCCACTTCATTTCTTCTTGTGAAAACGGGGGATTTAGGGGACGAGTGTAGTCGATCGTGTGGTATCGCCCGTCGCGGTAGATATCGTCAATGATAGGTTGAAGCTCGAGAACGGCGTCTCGATCCTGCGGACGTAGCGGAATGGCTTTGGGGCCTCGATCGGTTAAACATCAAATCGCTCTGCGACTCGCAGAACCTACAAGGCCTTTAGCCACATTATTCCGATTCGTGATAGAATAAAACAGGCATTTCGAACTTGAATGCAATAACTCTTGGTTTTGTCTTAGAAAGACTTCATGCAATCATCGGCCACGGCCATCGACGTCACCGATTTATCAAAAACCTATCGCGAGGGGCTGGTTTTTCGCAAGATCCATAACGCACTCAGTCATGTTTCGCTTTCAGTCAAACGGGGTGAAGTTTTCGGACTGCTTGGCCCAAACGGGGCCGGAAAAACCACGCTCATCAAAGTCCTGCTCGGGATTTTGCATCCAAATCAGGGGACGGCAACTGTGCTCGATTTGCCTGCTGGCAGCAAATCCGCTCGACGCAAGATCGGCTATTTACCGGAAAATCTAGTTTTTCCACGGCACCACACTGGCCGTAGCGCATTGTACTTCTACGGTCGGCTTAGCGAAATGAACGACTCGAAAATTCGCGCTCGCGAGAACGAGCTTTGGCGGCTTGTCGGCTTAAGTGGACGCGAACACGAGCCGGTTCGACGCTACTCCAAGGGAATGCGTCAACGACTTGGTCTAGCTCAGGCCATGTTACATGATCCAGACCTCATGGTATTTGACGAGCCCACTGACGGTCTCGACCCCATGGGACGTCAGGAAATCCGCAGCGTCCTGGACCAATTAAAGGATCGCGGCAAAACGGTCTTCCTCAACAGCCATATATTGCAAGAAGTGGAGCTAGTCTGCGATCGAGTCGCCATTTTGGCCTTAGGCAAACTGCGCGGCATCGGAACTATCGACGAGTTGATAGAAAACCATCCGCATGCAAGCAAGGCAACCGTTACTATCGAAGCTATTGGCAGTATTGAGCGGATAAAAGAAGCAACTCGCGATTGTGAGGTTAGGGATTTTTCCACCGTTCTTGACGGTATTGATTCAGCGGTCGCAGTACAGCGATTCGCAGTCGACGCCACAGACCAAGCCAACGTGGATCGCGTCGTGGATCGATTGCGAGGCAGCTCGATTAGCATTTATCGAATGCAAAGATTTCGCCCCAGTCTCGAACAAGTTTTCATGGGCATCGTCAGCGCTGCAACAACACCTGTAACGACGACTCAAACATTTACAGCACAAACTCCGTTAAAATCAACTCAATGAAGCCCTACATCGCTGTCCTATACGATAGCTTTCAAGAATCGGTACGATCCAAAGTTCTCTGGATCCTGCTTGCCGCGTGGACGTTGATTCTGGCCGCTCTGTTTCCATTGTCGGTTTCACAAGGGGAGAGCTACGCATTTACGTTTGCAGATATTGAAAACCCCAGACTTATTCTGGACAACCTCGCTTCAGCTTCCTCTGGCAAAGGAACTCGTTCGCAAAAAGCTGTTTTCTCAAAGCTGGACGAAGAGTTTCAGGCAATCCTCGTCCAACGACAGAACAACAAACGGAGGATATTCACGGGTATGTTGATCACAGCCTTCAATAAACTGCTTTCCAACAAGGAACTGTATAGCAAAGATGCCTGGCCGACGGCAGATAGTCGCAAGGAGTTGAAGCCCCTAATCGAAAACGAAAACAGAACCGCTTCGGAACTCGAAAAGCTCAATCGCGGCTTGATCGATCTTACGTTCCCAGGCTTGACAAGGTCGGCATCGGGACAAGCGTCTTGGATTACTTACGGTGGACTAAAGCTGGGCGGAGCTCTCCCCTTTACGGAACAATTGATCAAGCCGTTTATCGAATCGGTGATCTTTCCCTTGGTGATGCGGCTTGGGCTGGGAATTGCAGCCATGTTCATTGCCATCATTATCACCAGTCCGATGATCCCCGACATGTTTCAAACTGGTTCCCTGCACTTGCTACTAAGCAAGCCTTTGTCTAGGAATTTGCTATTCCTAACGAAATTCTTGGGCGGCTGCATTTTCGTTGCCTTTAATATTATCTTCCTATTGGTCGGGTTGTACCTCTACGCAGGCATTCGGCTTGGAATTTGGAATCTCGGAATTCTCTGGTGCATCCCTTTGTTTATTTTTGCATTTATGATTTTTTATTCTGTCTCCGCTTTTGTTGGATTGATTTGGAAGAACCCGATTATTTGTGTGGTCATTACAGCGGTATTCTGGGGGCTTTGCTTTGGAGTCGGATTGATCCACTTCTACTTTGATTTCTTTCTCCATATCCAGCCTCAAACACAGCGGATCTATGCAATCAACGACACCGTCATGCTGGCCACGCAACAAGGGAGGATACAATTTTGGGACGAACAGTCCAAGAGTTGGAAGACGGCATACGGGGATGTCGATGGCCAGAAAGTTATGGGGCCCGTTTGGCTCGAAAGCGAAAAGGGGATTTATTTTGGAAGGCCGCGATTCAATCCTTTCGGTATGGGGGGAGGCCAGGGAGTCAAGTTAGAGTTTGCCCGAACGCCCGACTTAGCCGACGTAAGCGACAAGACTTTTTCATCAAAGATTTGGGAGGATGGTCGGATGGATAGCGGACCAGATCTTCCAACCGACCCGCTTCAAATCATTCCATGGAAGAACACACTGGCAGTTCTCAACGAAAACGGAATATTCCGATTCAATCCGATCGGGGCAGCCAAGGCGGAAGAACTAAAGCCTCTTGCCGGCATGATCAGTCGCGCAGTCTCTGGCATGATGGGCAATTCTGCAGGGAATCTGCCATCGGAAGCCTTCGTAGAATTGGCTCCAAAAGAATGGAAATTGTCAAAGCCAATGGATGTCTCTGCCTCACCAACATTCCAGCATTTACTTACCTATTCTCGGGGAAAAGTTTGCCGATGGAGATCGGAACAGGAATCGCTAGTGCGTGAGACAGAACTCGATCTTGACATCCCACCCGGAACCGTTGCAACGCTCGGTACAAACGACACGACTTGCATCGTATGTCCAAATGGAATGAAGCCTTTTGTGATCGATGTGGGAACAATGCAAGTTCGAAAGCAACTTAACGAAATGGGTGAAGTTACGATCAAGCAGATAGTTGCTGACAGCAAGGGCAACTTCATGATGCTGTCTCCCGAAGGCGTAATTTGGCAATTCGATTCTTCTAATGACAAGACCATCAAGCCGTCACTTGCTGGGCAAGGAAAAGTTCATGCAATTCACTTTACCAAAGCTGGACAACTTTGGGTGGCTCATTCCGGAAAAAAAGCTGACCTCTGGGACTTGAACGAGAATTCATCGAAGCGTTCACTTCGGCCGAAGGCCAACGTCACTGAGATGGTTTACGGATATATTATCAGCCCGTTCTACGAAGTGAATCCGAAACCTGCTGCGGTCAACGAAACGATCGAATACGTGCTGAAGAACCCGAAGAACAAAAGCCTAGCTGTCGATCGAAACGATCTGGATGCACCGACCATTCAAACCGACCCATGGAGGCCGATTTGGACCAACTTTTTGTTTGTTGCTGTGATGTTGTCGATAAGCTGTTGGTATCTGTCACGTCAAGATCTATGATAGATTGCTCTTAACCCTTCACGGCTCATAAATTGGTAAATTGGTGACACTTCTCGCTGAACGCTTTCAGCGGGAACCTTGCGTATGACGCGGTGTAGCAGCCAGTTGTGCCTCCGCCGGATGAAATCCAATGGCGCTCACTTTGAGCCGCAACGCGCTAGCGTGCGGGCTGGAAGGCAAGTAGTCACCTGCGAATCCGGCCCTCATGCTAGCGCATTGAAGCTCAGAAATTACAAAGTGAGTGCCATCAGGATGAATCCGACGGAAGGTCGTCTTAATCGCGGTCAGCGAGAAGTGCCAAATTGGTGGATCAAAGTCTATTGGGGTTTGACACCAACACCTTCCGTTTGGCCTATAATTAAGAGGCATGCGAATGCATTTCCGTGCATTGGGATTCGCTACAGAGATCTAAGGAAAAAGTTAGATGCAAGAAGAATTGAAAAAAATGTTGTCAGCGAAGCCATTTGTTCCATTTACGAAATTCAAATGCAATCGGCTGCTTAAGTTGCTAGCCTTGGGAACTGCATTGCTCTTGTCAGCGGTCTTCTACACGCAGTATTTCTTGTCTCGGCCGATCGGAAACGGACCTGCCGGCCCGATAGTTGATCGCGAAATTTTCATGGAACCCTGGTCGGGCAGGCAGGTTCGTTTGGTTGGGATAGGCGATAGCATCACCGCAGGCCTTGGCGCGCGCTCCAAGGACCATACCTTTTTCAGTCGCTTGATCACTAACCCGGTAGACGAATACACTGACATGAAAGGGAATTGTCTCTCGAAAGTTCTTACACGACTTGAGAACGAGAATCTCGCGATTTCTGGCTCAACATCCCGTGATCATCTTGGTGTCATTGAGAATAAACTTTCGACTCAAGATTCAAACGTGTTTGGGTTGGTTGTCCTAACTACCGGTGGCAATGACTTGATCCATAGCTACGGACGTTCACCTCCAAAAGAATGCGCAATGTATGGAGCTACATTTGCGCAAGCTGCACCATGGATAGACGCTTATCGATTGCGGTTAGGCGCTATGCTTGACAAGATCGCCGCATGCTTTCCAGGCGGCTGTGAGATTTACATTGGAGACATATACGATCCGACTGATGGCGTTGGAGATGCGCCAAGTGTGTACTTGCCACCTTGGCCAGATGGACTCGCTATCCACGCCAAATACAACGACGCGATCGTCGAATGCGCCAGGTCTCGACCGAGTGTCCATGTTGTACCTTTGCACAAAACCTTCATGGGCCATGGTGCCCATTGTCGACAGTTTTGGCGATCAACGTACGTCCAAGGTGACCCACACTATTGGTTTTATGAAAACATTGAGGATCCCAATGATCGCGGCTACGATGCTATACGACGAGTGTTCTTGAATGCAATAGTTGAACACTCGGTTTTGAATCCCAGGAGGCGATCGTTGCACGACGCTCCGCGTCGTGATTCCAGCGACGCGGAGCGTCGCTCAACTATGGAACAGCTAATCCGGCTGCCTGTTCCAATGGGTCCAAACCCAAGGCAGCTTGCATGGCCGCTAGCGCCGTAAAGAAGTCTCTTTCGGCTTCTAATAACTTTACTTCGCTATCGTTGACTTTGATCTCTTGTGTTAACAAGAAAAACAAGTCCGTTCGGCCTGCTTCGAGCGAGCGGCGAAAAATATCGAGCGTGATATTGGATTGCCTTAGCAACTCACGAGCAGCGACTACATTCTGCTGGGCAATGTCCAGCGCATTGCGAGCAGTTCGCAATTCGATCTCGATTTTGTTGCGTTGAAACGCGCGCTTTTGAGAAATCTGCATTAGCTTGGCTTCCGTACTCTGAATCTTTCCGATCGGTTTGCGTCTTTGGATCGGTACTCCGCCGGTTACTCCCGCCTCCAATTGAAACTCACCTTTGTCATTTATCGCGCTGGCCGCCTTGCCAACGTTTTGAACCGATTGCACTGTAAAGTCGACACTGGGCAATAGCTGATTCCTCGCTAGCGCCAAATCCCATTGCGATGTCTGTCGATCCAGTTCGATTAAAGCCAATTCAGGCCGAGTCGCGAGAGCGGTTTGAAAATCGGTTTCAAAATCACCGACAGGTATCTTTGTGATCTTAGGGAATTCGCTCGGCAACCAATCCGGCGGTGCTAAGAGTGGACTTCCAGTCTCATCTCGCAAGAACAGCGATAGTTTGAATGCTGTATCACGGAACTTCTGTCGAGTTTCGTTCGCTTTGAGCTGACGTTCGTAGATCTGCTGTGCGTTCAACGAAACTTCCAAGTTCGATGCGGCCCCAGCAGCTCTGGTTCGTTCAAGTTGCTCGCCACGCTTGACAGCAATCCCCAGCAATCGATCTTGTGCTTTGAGCACATTTCCGATTTCGACCCATAGCCAAAAAGCTTTGGCTGCGTCTTGCCCTGCAATCAGAATTTGACTTTGAATCTCTGGCCCAACTGCTTGTCGACGGAGACCGGCTTGAAACAATTCGACACGAAACGGATCGATCGCGCGGCCTTGTAACAAAGGTTGCACTATCGCAACTTTAAATTCGCCGCTTCCGTTTGTCTCTCGCTCTTTGTACCAAGGTTCGTAGTTTCCACGACCTATTCGGTAACCAGCGCTTGCATATCCACCCCACCATAATTGCCTCGCGACACCGATGCCATTTCGGTAGGTTTCATAGAATCCGACAGGCTGATTGAGCGAGTAGTATTCTAGCTTCACATCGTACGCGCCCATCGCCGAAGTCTGCTGGCCTGAGGTTACTCGCGATTGGAGTCTAGCAATCTCAAGCAGTGGAAACGCTCGGTAAGTAGAAGCGATCACATCGGACAGCTGCAGTAATTGCCCCATCGATTCTGCATCTGATTGAGGCGTCGGCGTGGCTTCTCGAACAGTTTCTCCGCGAGGCTTCGTTTTTTCGTCAGGTTTGTCTAAATCAGGTATGTCTAAATCAGGTTTCTGAGTTGGCTTTGAGTTTTCCTTTGGATCGTCTCCCGCGTTGCGAACGGTACCATCTAGTCGCATGCCGCGACCATCATCATTCTTCAGTTCTCTTGGACGCTCACGACCGCGATCCGGCTCTTCTCGTGATTGATTCTCGCTTTTAGTTACATTCGGAGAGCTACCAGCAGGTGCCTGCGCCGCAGCCATGTCACAAGTAATCAGGGCAAGTAAAACGAGAACCAAACACCCTATTTGAATTTGGGTATTTTTGGATCTTTTGTTTTTTCCTCGCTTGGCATCATTTTGTCGATGGTGGGCGGAAAACCGTTCAACTGTCGCCATATTTCAAAGCCTAAGGGAACTGTGTTAAGAATCACCCAACCCTTTGCTCGCACTCCTTGCCTAAGGTATCGGCTGTCAGGCCATTTTTCTTGTTTGGGATCGTCGGGATCTGGTCCGACAATGATCTTGAAATTTCCTTTGCTATCATCTGATGGATTGACAGCAATCACCTTGCCCCCGAAAGTCCCAACTGCCACGCTGGGCCAGCCGACAAACTGAATCGCCGGCCAGCCATCGAATTGCAAGCGAACATCACCGCCGACGTGAATTAAAGGCAGATCCAAGCCTCGCACATTAAGTTCAACGGCAAGATCGCTTGTGTCTGGAATAACTTCAAAAAGCTTATCCCCTTCTTTTACCGTATTTGTGCCGACTTGACCAAGTATCGCCTGGATTCGACCGCTGCTTGGACTAAGAATTTTCAATCGATCCAGCTCTCCCAGTTTCACGAGAACATCTTGAAGCTCTTTCGTAATAGTCGTGATTTCGCTTTCAGCTTTCGCGACTTTAGACCTAAGCTCAATTACCTTGGTTTCGACTTCTTTTCGTTTGCTCTCTAACATTTGCTCTTTACCGTTCAGCTCTTCAAACGCTTCGTTAACGGCTTCATGCGACTCGATCAGTTTCTGTTCTTCAGTCTTTTCTTTGTTCATGGCTCGCTGGTACGCGATTTCCGGTTCTGCATCACCTCGAAGCTTGCGGGATACCTGTAGATCTTGGAAAGCTTGGTCGTGCACACGCTTTTGAGCTTCTGCCTTTGCTTTCGCTTGTTTCCATTTCGATAGATTGGCCCTTACCTCAGCTTCAGACGATTCGATCGATCGGTCAAGGTTTGCTTGTTCAGTTATTACTTGGTCCTTAGAGTTCTGTAGAATGAGTTTTGCAAAACTGAGCTTTTCCAGCAATGATCGTTCCTGTTGCCGTGTAAGTTCCAATTGGTCTTTTGAAAAGGCGTCCAATTCCATGATGACTTCTCCCTCGGTCACTAAGGAACCTTCACGAAGATCGGGCTTCATGGAACTGACGATTCCCTTTGCCGAACTCGTAACAACTTGTCTTCGGAGTTGCGGCAATCTTGCTACCACCTCCCCCTCGCATCGCGATGTTTGTTGCCAAGGCAAGAAAATGGAAGCCAATGCAAAGCCAAGTAATAACAAAAAAGTCAGCCTTGCAATGAACCGCGCCAACCAACTCGATCGGACCAAATGCATAGCCGGGAATCGTTCGCCAAGAGACTGGGTTGGTCGTAAACGTATCATTCTGCGGCTTGCATTGAGTGGAAATGCAAGTTTTGCAGAATCTAACTTTGGCGATTGTGATTCATTTATCATAAAACTAGCGTCCGGTGTTTTGAGCAAGTAAATCCAAGTGGCCATCGCATTGCCCGATGATCTCCAAGTCAGATGTTGATAATATGATGGTCCACGGCTGTCTTCGATCGCTTAGCCGTTCCCAAATACGTTGTCGCATTTTCGGCGGCAATCGATCCAACGCACCATCTATCAATAGCAACCTTGGACGCGTAGCAATGGCCCTAGCCAGCATGAGCCGAATCGCTTGGCTACTGCTGAGTGGATAGCCGCCGCTTTGAAGCATGGTCTCCAGTCCTTGAGGCAACGAAAGCATTTCGTCCCAAAGTCCGACCGCTTGCAATGCTGCTCGAATCTCCGCTGTTGTCACCGAGACGCGGTTTAAAGAAAGGTTTTCAGCCAAAGTACCCCGAAAAACCTCTGTATCCGAAGCAATCGATACCATCGATCCATCGGCAAAGCGATTCACCTCGCGCGAATCAACGCCGCCGATTTCCACCAAGCCACCGGCTGGGCGACGAAGGCCACATAACGTTTCCATCAAAATCGACTTGCCACATTTCCCCTCTCCGACAATGGCAAATCGGTGGCCGCTTTCGATGGTCAGGTTCCCAATCGGGACTACATGGCGACCGCCTCCGCAAACGCTCAGCGACCGAAAACGAACTTCAACAGGCCCAATGCCTGCATCCAACGATCTGGATGGTGGCAATGTGGGCAAATCAATCAAGTGTCCAACTTTGTCCACCGCCGCCATGAGATCGTAGAACGATTCTAGTGACTTACCAATCTTGGCAAATGCCCCTACCACTACCACTACCACCGAAACGCTTGCGACCAATTGCCCAATGGTTAAACTGCCGGACAAAACAAGCCAAACTCCCAGCGAGAGAAGCGCTGAAATCGAAAGAGCGTAGAGCATCAAGGCAAAGAACGTTTGACGCATCAGCACGATGAAATGGCTTCGACGATTAGCCAAGTACTCGATCGTCAATCGATTTGCGCGATCAACTACCAGCTCACCGCCACCGTGCACTTGAAAGGCTGTGGGATTGCCAATGACGTCTTGCAGCCAATGTGCCAGTCGATATTTTACTAGGGATTCTTCGATTGCCGTACGAACCGCATTTCCTCCCAGCAGGTAGAGCAAACCAGTCATCGCAATCAGCAAGACAATGTCGAAGGCTAATAAGTATGGACTATAAAGGGCCAGCAGTAGGAGACCCGTGAGCGTTTGAATCACGAGAGACAAGCCATCGACTAACAGCGAGGCTGTCGATTTTTGAATGGTCATGACGTCAAAGAATCGATTGGCCATTTCTGGACCGTGGATTCCGTCCATCTCTGCTCGCTCGAGGCGCGGTAGCCTCTCAGCAAGGTCGCCAACGATGCGAACAAAGATACGCCGCTGTAAGATTTCAACGATGAAAAACTGCAGGCCCTTGATAATTGCTGAAAGAGTCAGGATTGCGAAAAGTAAAACTGCTAACCAAATCAGAGGCTGCGTCAAGCTTGCGAATCCGATGGTGGTCACCATTTGCTCGACCGCTAATGGCGTTGCAAGATCGAGAACACCGACAACGAAACCGAAAATAATGAGCGACCAAATGTCGCGAGTCTCGAACTTGAGTAATCTCAGCATGCGTCTCTGGGGAGAGATATGGGCATGGTGTTGATCGTCGTGATTTGATTGGCCATTCTGAACGCGATGAAGATCATCGGGATCGCGAGCTTGTTTCGATGAAATGGACTGGCATTCCAGCGACGGCTGAGCCACGAAGTAGATGGGGTGCTCCATTTGATTGATTTTGGCGCGCAACTGAGACTTCGAGATCGATTCCGAAGTCCTTCCCGACGCATCAATTCTCGAAGACTCAGACCGACCGACCGCGATGTCCGAAAACACCCAGGAGACCGGATTCGCGGTCGACCGCTGCAGGACGGCTATAGAAAAACCATCGAGTAACAATTCCCAAACATCCGATGACGTAAGTTCAACGGGAGCAAGCCGGATTCCAATACTCTGAGCAGCCCTCATAACAGCAACGGTGAGACCATCTTCTGCCTGCTCGTTGGCGTCGGTTGTTGAATCGCTGAGAGCTTGTTGGATTTTTGCGCTCTCGGCAACGACTTCCAATTGAACCGAAAGCTCGGCGAGCATTCCGCTTAGAACTTCTTTGAGGCGCCCTCCGGCTCTAGAATCAGTCATATTAAGCAGCATTCAAATCTATTTCTCAAGCTTGGTTGGTACTGGCCAGGACGGCGGAGGTCAATTCAAAGGCCATAACCCACGACATTATTAGGCGCAATTCAAACATGAAAAGCGTTTTCAACCGCAAATATAGAGGATTATCTATTTTGACAGTCCGAAACTGCGTTTTATTGCTCATTTCTTGTTTACATCGCTCGATCAATAACTGAGCGGAATGGCACTCGACCAATGGCACTCACTCTGTAAATTTTGAGCCTCAATACGCTAGCATGAGGGCCGGATTCGCAAATGATTAACGGTGGTCCAGCCCGCACGCTAGCGAGTTTCGGCTCAAATTGAGTTCAATTGGGCGCTAGCCACCGGTATTCATCGTCATCCAATACTGGCGGCTAGGTCCTCATTGTGTTTATCCATGACTTTACAGACGCGATTTCGCCGGCGAAGATGGGGATGCTGGACTAGCCCAATAGGCAAGTCATTCAAACTTAACCGCACAGCCGCACCCTCCAATTATGACAACCACAACGACTGAACCGCCCACGCTCCGACTTGACGCAGTCGGACGCCTTCCTGCGCCGGGAGACAACGTCGCCATCGCGATTCGGCGTCTGGAGCCCGCCAGCATCATCATCCATGACGGGGTGTCGTTTTCGCTGTCCCATACAGTTCTCGACGGGCATCGGTTTGCCATCACGCCGATCGAGGTTGGGGCTGAGTTGACCTCCTGGGGACTGCCGTTTGGGCGCGCAGTTCTTCCGCTGCAGGCTGGTCACTACGTGTGCAATTCGACGATGCTCGCCGCGTTGCGGTCTCGGCATGTCGGTTTTTCTGTGCCCGAGGCGCCGAACTTTGAGGATTACTTTCAACCCTATCAGCTCGATGAGGCCCACTTTCGGCCGGCGGAGCAGATGCCGTTGTATGCGTCGCCCCGCACGTTCGAAGGCTACGCCCGCACTGGTGGTCGGGGCGCAGGCACTCGCAATCATGTAGTCGTTCTGGGAACGAGTTCACTCACAGGAAGTATGGCGAGAATGGTGGCGGCAAAGTTTGCCAGCGCACCCGCGAGATTTCCCAATGTCGATGGCGTGGTCGCCATCGCTCACACCGAAGGCGGTGAGCATGGCGTGCCGAACAATCTGGAACTCACGTTGCGCACGCTTGCGGGATTCATCACCAATCCGAATGTCGGCGCAGTGCTGGCCCTCGATTTCGGATCGGAGCCGGTGAACAACGACGCGCTGGCCGAGTGGATGCGAACTCACGGCGCGCCTCTGGATGCCGTTGCGCATCGGTTTCTGCGCCTTAGCCGGGAACATGAGGAGAACCTCACCCATGCCCACGCTGCGGTGGAGGAACTGCTTGCTGTCGCGAATCAAACGCCGCGCACGACACAACCCTTCCGCCATCTCAAGATCGGTATGCAGTGTGGCGGATCCGACGCCTTCAGCGGTGTCTCGTCTAACCCTCTGGTTGGAATCATCGCTCGCGAAACAGTTCGTCACGGCGGCGCGGCCAATCTCGCAGAAACGGATGAATTGATGGGCGCTGAGCCGTGGGTGCTCGCAAAAGTGCGGAACCTCGCGACGGCGAGGAAATTCCTCCAAACGCTTTCGACCTTTGAGGAAAAGCTCAATTGGCACGGCGTGAGCGGACAGACCAATCCCAGCGGTGGCAATATCTACCGCGGCCTCTACAACATCGCTATCAAATCCATCGGTGCAGCTCGGAAAAAGGACCCGCAGATGCGACTCGACTGGGTCATCGATTATGCCGAGCCGATGCATGAATCGGGCTTTTACTTCATGAACAGCCCCGGCAACGATCTGGAGAGCATCGCCGGGCAAGTCGCGTCAGGGTGCAATCTGATCGTATTTAGCACTGGCAACGGATCGATCACCAACCATCCGTTTGTCCCAACTATCAAGATCATGACCAACACAAACCGGTTCAACCTGCTGAGTCGCGACATGGATCTCAACGCAGGCCGCTACCTCGAGGGCGAGCCGCTGGAGTCGCTGGGCGATGAATCCTTCGACTACGCCGCCGAAATCGCTTCGGGCCGTCGCAGCGTCGGTGAACGTGCAGGCCACTCGCAGGCGCAGCTCTGGCGCGAGTGGCGGCAGACAGCAAAAACGGCGACCACTCAAAAACAGGACCAGGTTAAGCCAGATGGATTTCCTCTCGCTTGCAAGCCCATTCCCGTCTCCGCACCGCTGCCGATTTCGTTAAGAAAGCCCGCGGCGGCGGCGAATCGCGTCCAACTGATCATCCCCACCAGCCTCTGCGCTGGACAAATCGCGCGCATGATCGCTGACAAGCTTAATGCAAACCTTCCGGACGCGGCGCCCCGCTACGTGGCTCTGCCGCACACTGAGGGCTGCGGCGTTTCCGGTGAAGCGATCGACATCCTGGAGAGGACCATCGCGGGCTATGCGGTACATCCCCTCTCCAATCGGGTCCTCCTACTCGAGCATGGCTGCGAGAAGACCCACAACGACGCGATCCGAAACTTCCTCGGTTCCCGCGGCATTGATCACTCCGCCATGGGCTTCGCCAGCATCCAACTCGATGGAGGCATCGAGCGCGTGGTGGAGAAGGTGATGAACTGGTTTAAGTCCTCACCGCTCGGAGCTTCTCTCGGTGCTGCATCGCAAGCCGAGCTCGAAAATGTCTCACTTTGCCTCGGCCTGACTGCGCAAGGCGAGTTGCCAGCAGAAACTGCTACCGCAATGGCCATTGTGGCTGCGTCTATTCTCGAGTGCGGCGGGTCAGTCATCATTCCGGAGACATTTCCGCTCCTTCGCCGCGCCGAATTCACCTCTGCGCTGTTCACCGCCGCGCCGCACACCACGTTGTCCTACGGGGAGATCGTCCGGCAACGTGGAATGCACATCATGGCGATGTGCGGCGATCACCTCATCGAATCCCTGACCGGCATGGGTTCGTCAGGCGCGAATTTGTTTCTCGTTTATGGTGGCATCACACCCGCCCAAGGCCATCCCTTCATCCCCACGGTTCAAATTGCGTCCGACATTTCAATAAGCACCAATGACCACTGCCTCGCCAACCTTCCCGCCGACGAAAGCGCCGCATCGATCCTCGCAACGCTGTCCCGCGCGTGGACAGGCCAACAACGCCCCACGGCGCAAATCTCCGGCAACGTAGATTTCCAGGTCAGCCGCGGCTGGTTTGGTGTTTCGACCTGAAGCTGGCAAAAGGGTCGTACAGCTTTCCCGTCAATAAAACGAAAGTGCGACGCGACGTTCCGTCGCTGCGCTTTGCCCTGGGTAATATGTTGCTGTCCCATTCGGCCATTCGGGGCGAAAGCTGTACGACCTCCAAGCTCGATGGAGAGTTTAGGTCCTCGCCAATGGCCCGACGCCATTGGTGTCGATGATATCATGAACAACATGCCCGTGCACGTCGGTCAGACGGAAATCACGGCCGGCATGCTTATAGGTCAATCGCTTGTGATCCAACCCTAACTGGTGAAGCAACGTGGCATGCAAATCATGCATATGTACCCGACCGTTGATTCCTCTAAATCCAAACTCGTCCGTCTCACCATAAGCATATCCCGACTTGAATCCACCACCTGCCACCCAAACTGTGAAGCCGCCAGGATTGTGATCGCGGCCAGTGCCCTTGCCCTCGGAATAAGGTGTACGGCCAAATTCGCCACCCCACCAAACGATTGTATCTTCGAGCAATCCTCGCTGCTTAAGATCTTGAAGCAAGCCTGCGATCGGTCGGTCGACTGCTTTCGCATGATCTGCGTGCTTGGGCAGATCCGAATGTTGATCCCAGTTACCTGAGTCACCGCCATAATTCACTTCGATGAAACGGACTCCCGATTCACACAACCGCCTTGCAAGCAGGCATTTCTGTCCAAAGTCCTTGGTCTTCGGATCATCCATACCGTATAGTTTTTGAGTCGCTGCGGACTCCGTCGAACAATCCAACACATCTGGCGCAATCTGCTGCATTCGCCAAGCCAGTTCGTGTGACTCTAGGGCTGCTTCCAACTCCGCATCATGGCTCGAGCGCCGGTCAAGCTGTTGGCGATTCAAGCGTTGTAGCAATTCAACTTGCCGTGCAACTTCGGAAATGGGGAGGTTGTCGCGGCTCAAACTGTCGATTGTGAATCTGTCATTGTTAGTGGACACCAAACGAGTCCCTTGAAACTTGGGTGGCAAAAAAGCCGCGCCGTATTTTCGAGGCCCACCCGGACCTAGCGGCGAGATCGAAACGAATCCCGGCAAGTTTTCGTTTTCAGACCCAAGCCCATAGTTGACCCATGAGCCCATCGAAGGCCGCGTCATATTGGTCGATCCGCAATGCAAGAACAAAGTGGCCGGCCCGTGCGCTACCCCCTCGGTATGCATGCCGTGCAACAAACACAAATCGTCCACATGCTCTGCCATTCCAGGAAATAGATCGGATACCCAACGCCCCGACTGTCCATGTTGCTTGAATTTCCAAGGCGTATTCAACAGCTTTTGTTCCGTTGGCTTCCCTGTTTTGGCAAGCTGACGTGCATCATTAAAAGTCATCATCTCGCCGTGTCGTTGAGCGAGTATTGGCTTGTAATCGAACGAATCAACTTGACTCACCCCACCGAACATAAACAAAAAGATAATTCGTTTTGCCTTCGGAACGTGGTGGGCGCCAAGAGTGCCACTTGAGGCGGAGGCCAACCCAGTTCGCGCGAGCATGGCGTTCGCTGCGACAGCGCCGAAACCACAGGCAGACTGTTGCAACAACTGACGCCGACTAATCGAATTTTCAAACATGAATCACAACCTATTCGAGGTAACGAAAATCGATGGACGCAAGAAGCGTGTGAGCCAATCGCTCAAGTTGCTCTGGAACTCTTGATTCAACCTTGGGCTCGAAAAACTCCAAGCACGTACGCAGTTCTTCGATGCTAGGCGAACGCTGAAAACAAATCTGATACGCAGAACCAATCCAGACAATTGGATCTGCATATTCACTCTCCGATTGCAATCTCGCTGCCATCGCCTTTGCTCGTGCGTGCACCCAAGCGTTGTTAAGCAAAACAAGGGCTTGAGTGGCGACTGTACTACGTGAACGCTGGCCGACCGACAAGCCTGAGCTCGGAAAATCGAAGGCATCGAATAGTTCAGGAAGGGAATTGCGAAACAAAGGGTTGTAAATGCTGCGGCGATTCGATGTGTGCTTGTAGTTGCCGTCCGACTTGGTCGCAGGCGTCATGATCGTACCTCCAAGAGTCGTATCGAGTTCGCCGCTGGCCTGCAACATCGAATCGCGCAACTCCTCAGCCGTTAGTCGACGCTGATAACCTCGCCAATAGAGGCGATTATCGAAATCCAACTCAGCTACGCTTGGATGCGGATCGGTGACTTTCCGACGATACGCATCGGATAGAACAACTAATCGTACTAGATGTTTTGTCGACCAATTATTGCGGACCAATTCCGAGGCTAACCAATCAAGCAACTCTGGATGAGATGGAACCGATCCGGTCGTCCCGAAATTGTTTACTGAATCCACGATCCCTTGACCCATTAACCATGACCATACTCGGTTTGCATAGACTCTCGCGGTCAATGGATTGTTTGCTGACGAAACCCATTGTGCAAATTCAAGCCTTCCGCTGACCCCCGCAGGAATTCCATGCGGTTGATTAACTTCGATCGCTGCCAAGAATCCTCGAGGTACAACGTCTCCAAGATTGTGAACATCACCGCGAATGTGAACCGGGATATCCTTGGGCGCTTCTTCCTCGACGATAGTCAAGTACCGAGGTCGTTGATCCACTTGTTCTTGAAGATTTTTTTGTTGCGTCTCTAATACTTTAATCTCATCGGCTAATGCCTTGGCAACGGATTCTGCGGTGTCGCCTGCGGCTAGCGCCGTCGGCTCATTAGCCGCCTTCGGCTCGACTGCGACAGGGGGCGATTTTGGCTTGCTTGCAGCCGTCGACTTTGCAGCAGCTGTCGCTTGTTTTTTCTTGGCCGCCAGTTCCTTGGTCACTTCTTTTAATTCATTCTCCAATAAATTGAATCGTTTTTCGTCCTCCATCGGAATTGGCAACGGCTGATCGATCCAACCAGAAACATTGGAGTGTCGCAAGGCAACGGCCGATTTGAATATGCCCGCCAAAGCGTAGTAGTCTTTGGTAGGAATTGGATCAAACTTGTGATCGTGGCAACGTGCGCAGCCAACCGTTTGCCCCATAAACGCTTGACCAATGACGTCCAGCTGCTCATCGACGTAATCCATTTCAAGTTGCTGTTTATCTTGTTTTTCAAAATTCGTATCCCCCATCGCGAGGAAGCTGGTGGCTACCAACTGCATATAGCGTTCACTTGAATCGTCGGCTCGCAAAAGATCTCCGGCGATCTGTTCGCGAATCATTTGATCAAACGGTCGATCCTGGCCAAATGAGTTCACCAAGTAATCTCGGTATCTCCAAGCCTCTTTGAACACAAGACCACGAAGCGTTACTGACTCTGCGTAACGGGCCACATCCATCCAACGTCGCGCAAATGTTTCTCCGTAATGCGGAGAAGCAAGCAAGTCATCGACTAGCTTTCGGTAGGAACTTTCAAAATCCGCGGCTGTCAGCATTTCCTTCAAAGCTTGAGGGCTAGGAGGTAAGCCGGTCAAATCGAAATAGAGCCGCCGCACTTGGTCGCGACGTTCGGCCAAGGGAGCTGCGAGGATTTCGGCTGCCACCAATTTTTGATTCACAAAAACATCGACGGACGCCGTGACTGCTTTGTCGAGCTTGGAAGCATCCGGCTTGAACAGCAATGGCTGATAGGACCAATACTTGACGGCGGCGTCAAGATATTGCCCGCCTGGCGTTTGCAAAGACTCTTTGCTTTCGACCCGAGGATCGTACGCACCGTCAGCAATCCAAGTTTCAAATATTGCGACGACATCCTGCGGCAGTTTTTTGTCGGGGGGCATTTGCAATTTCGGATTGACGTAACGAATTGCCTTGATTAGGCGACTTTCGTTCGGACGCCCCGGTACCACCGCCTCTCCCGAATCACCTCCTTTCTCCCAGCCATATCTCGAATCGAGTACCAAACCGCCATTGGCCTCGGTATGCGTTGCATGGCATTCAAAGCAATACTTTGTTAGGGCTGGCCGGACATGTTTTTCGAAGTGAGCAAGCTTCGCGGTATCGAAATCAGCTGCTGTTTGACCGAACAGTTGCACCGAACTTAGAATGACAATGACAAATGACAAAATTGCTGTCAGGTTCATTTCGTAGTTACTTTGAAATCATGCGTTCCGTTCTTAGCCGGTAGATCAACCTTTTCGACAAAGGGTGCTTTTACCAGTGGCTTTCCTTGAAGGGATTCACCGAACGCCACACCGTCAAACGGGGTAATTGTCACAACGTATTTCCCTCCGACGACACCTTGATCTGTCGGCAAACTGTATTTTCCCTGCTTGATCTGTCCCATGGATCCTGGCCCGGAATTGCCAGCGGCACTATCAGGCTCAAAACTTATCTCTCCAGCCGGAGCAGGTTTTCCATCCGGCATAGTAATCGAACCATCCAGTCTATATCGGACAGGTCCGTCCTGACCTCCACACCCCAGAACGGAGAAGACTAACGAAATGATCGACAGTATCATGAACCTATTAATTAGCTGCGCACAATAAAACTTCATACTTCTCACTTAGATGATTTTGATAAAGGAAAGGTCTTTCCCGACCGTCGCATTCGTTGGTTAATAAACCGAATAAGCTTCGCAATGATGCATAACCGATCGAGGCCGAAAGACCTCGATCGACGACGTCAGTGAAATTAATTACTCAAGAGATCCACCAATTGGAAGGCCGTCGTTGCGAATCGCCATTTGACGATAGTTGGTAATGTCAATGCTTTGGCTGACAAACTGCACAGAACCATCGCAAAGGCCAAACTGACAGCCACCTGTATGCTTACTGCCGAAAAGTCGACTGACAAAATTAAAGCAATCTGCGATTCCAACTCCGCATTCTTTCTGTGCATTAATCTGAATTACGGCCGCAGCAAATGTAGCTGGAACTGCGAACGCACTATCCGCCTTCAGAGAGGAAGCCCAACCGGCGTGGAAACCGTCTGTTCGCATGCTTGGCACCGGCATATACCGACTTTCTCCAATAAGGAAAACATTCGTCGTTCCGTCGCTAATATCTCCGAATCGCGTTTTTGAATTCGCGTAAATAACTCCGTTCTGGAAAAAGACGCGCTGCCCAGCCTGAGTTGAACAAGGAGGTGAACCAACACCCGTTGGTGGACCGCCACCTTGCACACCCAAGTAATTGCTATTATTTATGTTGGGCTGCGAATTTGGATCGGATGGGCATTGATACTTCTTCATATTCAATGCGAACAATGTGGAATTGGGTGCTTGACCCGGAATGTTCGAAGACCCCGTAAATGTCTTTGTCATGTCAAATTGCTGGTAGAGATTCGTTTCTTCAACAAAAGGCAGGATCAGAACTGACCAAGGCGCCTGAGTTCGGTCCAAACCAGTTGTGCAAAAATTGGTCGCAGTCAAACCAGCCAGGGCAGCAGGCGTATAACTTACGATCCCTCCAGCCGGAAAACTTCTAAACGTGCTCTCGTAGTTGTGGCACGCCAAAGCAATCTGTTTGACGTTATTTGAACACTGCATTCGACGGGCCGCTTCCCGAGCCGCCTGGACAGCCGGCAATAGCAGCCCAACCAATATCCCAATGATTGCTATGACTACAAGCAATTCAACCAACGTAAAGCCGCGTTTCTTTACCATACTCTACCTCGAGCTTCTTCAAAATTGTCCAAAAAATGCCTCAGTGAAAACTGCTACCCTACGATAACGGTTTTCGATTCGGCACTAAAGAGCCCTAAAGTGTAAAATCGGACATGCATTTTTAAGAAAAATGGAAAATCCTATCTTCAAGTGTCCAAAATAGAATCATTCTGCTCTATGAATACAATCGCCGAACGCCGAAGAATCCATTGAACGAACTGCCATGACTGCGCCGCAGGAATCTAGCAAATCACATCGAATCGAGGAGTTTGTCCGTTTGCTTGGAGAGAATCAGCAACGGATATTTGTGTATCTGATGAGCATGATGCACGATCGGTCCGCGGTCGAAGACGTTCAGCAAGAAACAAATCTTGTCCTATGGCGGGAATTTGATTCTTTTGAACCCAACAGCAATTTTGCAGCTTGGTCCTGCCGCGTCGCGTTCAACCAGATGCGAGCATGGCGAAAAAAGCAACAGCGAGATCGACTTGTATTTTCGGACGCTTTTATCGAAGCGTTGTCGAGCGAAATCGATTCGCGGTCCCAGTCAATCGATTCGCGTTTGGATGCGTTAGCTAAATGCCTGGAAAAACTACCTACGCATCATCGTCAGTTGATCCAGTACCGATACAACTTCGGAAATGCCATCGACGAGATTGCTGAAAGAATGAATCGCGGACCGGACGCAATTTATCGTTTGCTTAGCAGGATTCGATATAGCCTTTTAGAATGCGTGAATGTATCCATGGAGAGAGCTTGAAATGAGCAACAAAGGAACAAAGCAAGAGTTTCTTGACTTGGCGGACGCACGGTTCGATGGTCGTGCGACTCATGATCAAAGTGCGAGATTAGAACAGTTGGCTGCCTCCTCGCCAGAGCTGATGCAGTTATTTGCCGATTTAAGTTTGCTCCATGCTTCCCTCATGCGGGTTGCAGATGCTGCGATTCCTGCCGCCGTATCGAACGAGAAACTTGTGACGAACAACGCCTATCGCCAACCTACTCGCCTTGGTTCGCGACCTTGGTTGCAGATGGGCAAATTACTTTTGGCGACAGCCGCCATCGCGTTGATCGCATTCTTTTTTTCATATTCCATTAGAAGGCCGCAGACCGAGAAGACGTTTGCAAGTTTGAACGCGATTGAAGGAACTAGATGGATTTCGGCATCCGTTCCGACAAGCGTTGGAGCTCGAATTGGCAGTGGCAGTCTCAAGCTTGATGCGGGATTAGTAACCATCGCTTTCGATGTAGGTGCTGTGCTTGAACTAGAGGGGCCGGCCGAGTTTGAACTGATCCATTCAACGAGGTGTCGCCTAATATCGGGGAAGCTACTTGCTACCGTTCGAACGGACTTCAAAGGTTTCGTTGTTGAGACTCCCAATGCCATCCTAACCGACCAGGGAACTAGTTTCTGTGTAAGCGTTGGGCAGGATGGTGAGTCCAAGATGCAGGTTCTCGAGGGGCGAGTCGACGTCGAGGATCGAACGACCGGACAAGCAAAAGTCGTTCTTCGCAACAACGGTGTCAGACTCTCCCCTGGATCGATCTCGGATTCAAAGGACATTGAACAAGGATCGACTTTGTCGCAGCCCGTTCCGGTTAGCAGCAATCGATTGGTATTCGTATCAACGGCAACGGGAAAGGGGACTGAGTATTGGATCCAGCGAGACAATTTAAAGCCCGGCTCGGCCTCTGCGGCCTCGCAACCCATTCTATTGGTCAAATGGGCCGATGAGAGAAATTTCAATTACGATCGAAAAGCGTATTTGAAATTTGACCTCTCGAATTTCCAAAGCGACGCAATCCAGCATGCATCGTTGCACTTGAACGCGACCCCCAGCGGTCTCGGTTTCGCATCCCTTGCAATCGATTCCAGCTTTGCCGTTTACGGTGTTACGGATGAATCGTTGGATGATCAGTCGTCGAACCCGACTTGGGAGGATGCACCCGCAAACGCAACAAGCGGCGGCTCCGTGGATACGAGTGCAACGAGGATCCTCGGGAGGTTTATGATTCCTCAGGGGGTACAGCAAGGCACGTTTTCAATTCAAAGTGACGAGCTGAAAGAATTCTTGGCAATGGACCAGAATCGGATCGTAACTCTGGTGGTCGTATGTGAAACCCGTTCGGTAGCTGGTTCGTCGATCGTCTTTGGTTTTGCGGGTGCCAATAACAGTTCGCTCTCTCCTCCGACGCTCCGATTAGAATTGGCCGATTAACATATGTCGAATTCGTTGTCGTCTTTCGTGAAGCTCTGCTTGGTGATGAATTCGGTTGTTAAACCATTTCCAAAGGGAAGGTCGGCAAGTGGTTTGCCGTCGACTGCTTGGACGCGAATCGTGTAATCGCCTTTCTTAATTCCGTCGCCGTCCGGTAAACTGTTCTTGCCTGGCAACCAATAGGACCACCGTCCCGGACAATCGCGAAAACCGCACCATCTTTCACCATAGCTGAGTTGGCATAGCGGTAAATGGGAGTGGGCAAAATTCTCATTTCCGTCGCCGGTTTACCAGGCAAGTCTTCGGTACCGCGAAACCGCTCCAGGAGCCGCCTCATTTGAAACAGCCGACGTTGTTCGGATTCGGCATGTGCAGGAGCATCAGGAATATCCGTAGGTTGCCAAGCAGATGCTGGGGTCCAGGCTTTCCCATGAATATCAAACCTAAGTTTCTTTTCACTGAACGAGTGAACCTCGCAAAACCGTCGTTCGTCTACTGTCGCTAGTGACATAATCGCGGCCGGTCGACCTTCATCTTCCGCCCAAACCCATAGAGTCCCGCTTGCAATTTGTCGCACTGGATCAACGAAGGTATATACCGGCCCTTTAGCGACCAACTTGGTTTCGGCACCGCCCTCGATGGATGCGCCCGTGATTTCCGCAATGGACTTTTTGGCAAGCGCTATCACTTCCGCGGTCTTCGTCTTATATGCCTCGGTTTCTTGAGAACAGAGTTTTCCCTGTGCCATTAACGTGAATTGGACCGCCATGGCTACGCAAACAAACGGAGATAGCAAGCAACGCATCGAACGGCTCCTGGCAAATGATGAATCGACTGCAAAAATTATGACAAAATGTCTATTCTTGTCAATAGCGTTTATCAACGGCAGGAGTATAGCTAACGATCCCGCCGGACGGGACGAATGGCTATGACAGTCTTTCCAAGTCCAACGTTGGCGACCGAGCAGATTTTGAGAGACATTTTGATATACAAGCTGAACTATTTCCCAATTACAATGTCGAATTCGTTGTCGTCGTTCGCGAAACTCTGTTTCGTGATGAATTCGGTTGTCAAACCATTTCCAAAGGGAAGGTCGGCATGTGGCTTGCGGTCGAACGCTTGGACGCGAATCGTGTAATCACTTTTCTTAATCTATGACGAGGATTGAAAAAGTTAAAATGAGAATTGGAAAATGCAAAATTTAGCGACCTGTACGATTAAAGTTATCCGCAAGCCAAAACCTAGTTCAACCGGGTGGCACGCCCTGAGCGATAGCGAAGGGCGTGGATTTGAAGTCCAGTA
>JAYTVL010000028.1:0-8890 GCA_043744075.1 Pirellula sp.
CGGAAATTCCAAGGGGGACAAGTTCGGCAGAAACCTGCGGGCGTCGATGTAAACCGCATGCCCACCAATCGGCTGGACAATTGGGATTCCCAGTTCGATTAGACGCTCGCCGAGGTAAGCTACGGAGGCAACACGGTGACGCAGATAGTCTTCATCGAGCGCCTCAACAAGCCCCACTGCAATCGCCTCTAAATCACGTCCAGCTAGTCCGCCGTACGTAGGGAACCCTTCCGTCACGACGAGCAGTTCCTTATGTTTTTGTGCCAACGCGCCGTTGTTCGTACAAAGAAACCCGCCCGTATTCGAGAGGCCATCTTTTTTGGCTGACATCATGCAACCGTCGGCGTGGCTGAACAATTCCTGCGCAATGGAAAGCGGGGTTCGGTCATGATATCCAGACTCCCGTTCCTTGATGAAAAAGGCATTCTCAGCAAAACGACAGGCATCGATGTAAAGCGGTATACCGTGCGACAAGCATACGGATTTGACCGCCTTAACGTTTTCCATCGAAACCGGTTGCCCGCCACTAGCATTGTTGGTGATGGTAAGCATGACCATCGGTACACGAGTCGCCCCAACACGCTCGATCAAAAGTGCAAGCGCTTTAACATCCATGTTCCCTTTAAACGGAGCTGGCATGTCTAGATACTTGGCTTCGGAAGTAAGGAGATCCAGAGCTTCAGCGCCCGCAAGCTCACAGTTCGCTCTGGTAGTATCGAAATGGCTGTTATTCGGCACGACATCACCCGGCTTGCAACCCACGCTAAAGAGGATTCGCTCAGCAGCGCGTCCTTGGTGCGTCGGAATGATATGCTTGAACCCGAAGATGGATCGAACCACGTTTTCGAAACGAGTAAAACTACTCGCTCCAGCATAGGATTCGTCGGCGCGCATCATAGCTGCCCATTGGCGATTGGACATCGCACCCGTGCCAGAGTCGGTGAGCAGATCGATGAGCACGTCATCTGCTTTGATCATAAATAGGTTGTAACCAGCCTCGACCAGCAACCGCTCTCGCTCCTCTCGCGTCGTCGAGCGTATCGGCTCGATACTCTTGATTCGAAAAGGCTCGAAAATTTTAGAACCTTTGGAGCGAAGCACGACACCAGTCTTCGCCGTGGTATCGCTTTGACTCCTTGGCGACTTAGCATGGGCTTCACATTGAGAGCAAACCGCGGTGCGTTCTCCGGACAGGCCGTTGGGGAAAGTGGCTTGATGCGAATGCGACTCTTTTTCGCTTGGTGCTCCCGGGGGTGGGAAATCGAAGAGACCTTCTCGCAACCACTCGGGGGCTTCATTCTTACCCCATGTGAACAACTTCATCATGACATCGTTTGTAAACTCGATGTGGCGTGAATTGCTGTCGCCCCAACCGTAGATGTCATGTGGCAGCCAGTCTGACTTCCGGAGCGCATCCAGCAATTGATTTGATACTCCATCTACGGTGATGGAACCGTGATCGAGTTCGTCTAGCAGTCGTGTGGTAAGATCGAGCAATCCCTGTGTATGTTTAGCAAAGGGAGCCGCCGCGCCCGGTCTCGGCTCTTCATCAAGCGAGGCGAGAAAAGCCATGTCACCGCTGTGCTCAAATTTCCTAATGCTTCTGAATATCCAAAGATCGCCGTACAGCTTCAATGCCATCCATATCTTTGTCCATGCATCCCATAACTTAAAATCGGCCATTGAACGATACGCGTTTCGGACTGTCTGATCGTTGAGCGCGAGCTGCGCACGATGGAGTCGCTCAATGTAATCGAATCGCGCCATGGAAAAATCATCCGTGCGCAACGCGTCGAGAAGCCGGCTCCCCACCGCATGAAGGCTCTCGAATGTGCTGATCAGACCTCTGGAGTACAGCGCGTCAATAAACCCAGAAGCGTGGCTCAAGATGGTAAATCGAGGGCCAACGGTACGATTTGAGGAATACTGCAACCGCGCAGTTCCCGTCCAAGACCGCACGGCCTTCGTCCCTTTTAGATGGGCCGCGATCGAAGGGAAACGATTCACAATTTCCCAAAACTCCTGCTCGGGGGCAATCTCGCGCCGCGGAAACTTCTTTAGATCAAGGCTCAAGCCCACGCTGGCAAGGCGGTTGTTTGAGTGCTCATGGTTGTCGAAAGGGATAATCCAAAACCACCCACCATCAAAGACGTGGTGAAGCGTGCCATCGTGCCAGCGGCGCGATAGGCCTGACTGCTCGTTTTCCTCCAACAAATCATCAAATGGCTTGAGACCCTCGAAGTGTGTGAAGATCGTCCGCGAGGATGTAGTCGCAACGGGCGTCGAATCGCGCAGCTTGAACTTATCCGCGAGAACGGACCGGAATCCAGTCGCGTCGACGAGGTAACGCGCTTGAAATCTCTCTTCGCTGTTTAGAAAGACCTCCACGCCCTCGTCGTCAATATTGACATCCTCGATCATAACCCCTTCTCGAGAGATCGCTCCGTAGGCAACCGCGGTCTTATGCATGTACTCATCTGTATCCTGACGGAAAAGATGACTCTCCGCAAATTGAGGAACCATAGGTGGAACAAGCAAATGCGACTGACTGGAATCGTGACGAACGCCGGCCCGATGATAGGCAAATCCGATTGCACGCTTTTGGCCATGCTGCGGCGAGACGCATCGCGCCAGACTCTCGGGGGTACATAGATTGCCGATTTCTGGGATACCAAACCGTTGAGAGACAATCCACATCCACATTGCACTCTGAGGCAACATGGCTTCACCAACAGCAAAACGAGGGTGACTATCTCGATCTAGCAATAGAACACTAAATCCCTGTTTGGCAAGTATTGCGGCTAGGGATGAGCCCGCTAAACCAGAGCCAAGTATGATCGTATCGAATCTCTTCATAGCCGTTTCGGTTTTAGTCATCTTCGCTCCTGGAGTTTTTAATTTATGAGGGGCAATGATTCGGCTTCGCAAGCCGAATTAGAATCCAAGGCAGTTTGCCATCGCTTGAATAACACGCTGACATTGACTGCGTCGTGCGGCACCTGCGCGCTTCGCGAAATTTGAAATAAATAAGAAAATGGCAAAGTTAGAGATCGGGACCGACGGCAACAACAAATATTTCGCCCAACCTTGACTTGCGGATTAACAGCCCAGCGTTAGCCACGGTTGCCCCAATAAAATCCGCGACTAACGCCCAACGGCTGAACTGGGTCGTCATTTTGGGGTCAGACCCTGTTTACAGTTTCTGGAGCGGTTCATCGATCCGCTCTAGGTCTTGTTTCTGTGACTTAGACAGGGAAATCGCGTTCTCAGCTCGGCGAATCAAATTACTAACGCTGTCAGGATGTGATAGACCAAACGCCGCTTCAAGCTCCCGAAGCGTTGCTGTCGTGCGGCGATGGGCAAAGTAGGCTGCCAAATCTCGCCCGGGCGCAATTGACCGTTTTGACTGATAGCTCTCCGGCGTTGCCTTGAAATACCCAGCGACAGCCGCAATCAACTTATTCGCATCAAGACTCGTCAGGCGTCGCGCTTTCGGTGTCTGGTCGATGTGTTGGGGCATTGTCAAAAGTGTCTTGATTTTCTTGAGAAAGATCTCGCTTCCTAAAAGCCATCCTTCCAGTGCGTTGGCAAATGGATTGCAAGGCGGCGTCTCCAAACCCGATTCAACAAAACGGCGATAAGCTAATCCAGAATCTTTTCCGCCCATTTCGCCTTGCCAAGCGGCTAGCACACTTTCGTAGTCGATCCAGTCGACACGAGTCGATTTCCTACCGTAACCTGGATAACTTGACCATGCCCACGAACTGGGATGGGCAACTAATGGCCGTTTGCCCCGAACCGGGTTCAAATGTATGTAGCGGCTTAGCGTCCAAAAGTAGCTCTCGTCCTCGACCAATTCCGCCTTGAATCGTCCCTGGAACAAGTGCCCGGTCCGCTGATGTCTTTTAGCATACCAATTCGCGTATCCACTCAGTAAGTACTGCATCCCAACGGACAAGTTAGGTTTGGGCGTCCTTAAAAACAAACGTACATGATTAGGCATCCAAACAAAAACGAAAACTTGCCAACGACCCTAACGAACGACCCACCCCTAACGAACGACCCTGAGCCAGCCTCGTTGATCCCTGGGAAAACTGCAGCTACTTTTTTCTTGCAAGGAGCAATTCACTCGCCCAGCCGGCAAATTTATCGTCGAGCTTTGGGCGCGACGGTTGGCTGTAGTCGATCGAAGCGTATCGACCCCGGAGATAACAATCGTCCAGTAGTGGCTGCAATCGCAGGACAGCATCTGCATCGGTCGGACGAAGTCTTAGACCCACAAATTGCGCCAATGGAATAGTACAATTGCGCGAACGGATTTCGTTTGCAGAACCGGCAACGCACTTTTTCTTTTATTCCCATTTGGTTTGGTTGCGAACCATACGTTTAGTATCATCAACAGTTCGCCCATGCAGGCCACCAAGACGAGCTTTCTGGGCTTACCTTAAGACGGTGCCACACTTGCTAACTTCTCAACAGTTCGATGAGATCCTTGGTTGACAATTTGGCCGCAGAATGCGTGCCATCCAGAATACCCGCCACTAGATCCCGTTTTGTTTCGTGTAGCTTTAGTATCTCTTGTTCGATCGTGTCTTGTGCAATGATTCGATACACCATAACCGGCTTGTCTTGACCAATGCGGTGCGCCCGATCCGTCGCTTGATCTTCGACCGCTGGATTCCACCATGGGTCCATATGGATCACATAGTCGGCCGCCGTTAAATTCAATCCTGTACCACCCGCCTTGAGCGAAATCAAAAAAGCCGTTGCGTCACCATTTTGAAATTTATCCACTTCGATTTGACGTGCGGCAGCTGGAGTTGACCCGTCGAGATATTGGTAAGTGATCGCCTGTTCGTCCATCATTTCTCGGATCAGCGACAAGTGCTTTACAAATTGACTGAAGACCAGCACGCGGTGCCCTTCCTCACGCAACTGCAGGAGCGTTTCGGAAAGCTGCGTCAATTTCGCAGACCCCTCTGTCCATGTGTCATGAACCATCCGTGGGTGGCAAGCAATTTGGCGAAGACGTGTTAACAAGGCTAAGATTCGGAACCGCTGATCCTGGATGTCGTTCAACTTAGCGATTGAATCCGCCTCGCCAATCGCCGACAACCGAACCTTTTCGTAAATCGCACGTTCCGCCGGGGTCAACTCAACGACCAAATTCATCTCGGTCCGCGCGGGCAAATCCTTGAGGACTTCCCCCTTGGTTCTTCGCAAAATGAAAGGGGTCAATCGAGACCGAAGCGCCGACTTTCTATCGTTGTCGTTTTGCTTCTCGATGGGACCCGCGAAGCGATTCCGGAATTGATCCCAACCCCCCAGCACACCTGGCGACACGACATGAAACAGACTCCATAGTTCGCCCAAATGGTTTTCGACAGGAGTACCAGTTAACGCGACGGTCCATTTGGAAGGAATAGTCGCGATTGCCATGGACGTCTTGCTGCGGCTATTCTTGATCGCTTGCGCTTCGTCCAATACCAAAGTCCCCCAATCGACTTTGGCAAGTTTGTCGGCATCGCGCAAAGCTAATCCATAGCTGCAAACGACGATTTGATTCGGGCCAATGCTTTCGAGAAAATCCGCGCGATCGGTTTCGCGATAAAGAGAGGCCGTAAGCTCGGGTGCAAATTTTTCGACTTCGCGCATCCAGTTGAAACCAACGGATGTTGGCGCGATAACCAATGCCGGTCCGTCTTTTGCCCTGTCGAGAATGACCGCAAGCGTTTGAATGGTTTTGCCAAGCCCCATGTCGTCCGCCAGAATGCCCCCGACTCCCCATTCCGCTAGCCGCCGTAGCCAATTGAAGCCTTCGACTTGGTAATCGCGAAGCGTTGCCTTGAGTCCGGTTGGCAATACAGGCTCAAGTTTCTCCGACCGCTCTAGTCGTTGCAAGCATTCATTCCACGCTCGACTGGCATCGAATTGAAAATGCTCTTGCACGCTCCGGAGCGCATGCGCAGATGTCTTATCGAATCGAAGCGTACCTCGCTCTTGGTTCACGGAATCGTCAAGCTGACGAAGGCTCTTGCGAAGTTTTTCGGAAATGCGAGCCCAGCCTGCATCGCCGATACGCACGTAGTCTCCTTGCATGTTCGCTGCACTTGCGTCGCGTAGGCCTTGCATGAGGGCTGCAATGTCTAGGGTTTCTTCTCCAAATTTGCATTCGCCGGTCAAGTTAAACCAGTCACGCTTTTGAGAGACGCCAACCCGAACATTGTTAGCCGAAACTGTGCCTAGCACTTTGATGGGCTTTTCTGAAGTCTTGTCCCACAGGACTTCTATGTCCGAAATCGTTTGAAGCACCTCAATCAAATGGAAGGCTTTCGAGAAGTCATGAAGGGTCCCTTCGAATGCTTTGTTTTCGAGCCCCAAACGTTCGGTCAAATCATTCGCCAATGCTTCTTCCACGGCAACTTGTCGAACCAGTTGCGCAGGCTTGTCATTGACTTGGCATGAACGAACCATCATTCCTTCGCAAGGTTTGTGAAGACTTCCAGCCGAATCGCAAACTCGAATTCCGTAGTCCAAGGCTCCATCTTTACGGGAACGCAGGATCATGGATAGGGTGACCAGTTCTGGAATACACTCACCTCCAACCGACTCGGGCAGCCGGACGCTTAAGACCTTTTGAAGCTTTCTGGCTCTTTCAATCAACCCAGACTCATGTTTCTCCGTAATGGGCTCTAGCCGCAGCAAATCGCGAACCATTTCCAATTGGGATTCCGAAGCTCGAAAGACCGTGATTCGATTCAATTCGTCACAGGCTGAGACCAAGAATTCGCCAACCACCGCAGCAGTGTATTTGGTACCGTTGGATTCAAGAAAAAACCGATACCCTTCCGGTCGCTTGACAAGGCTGACGATTCCATTTCCGGTTGCCACTGTTGCAGGCTGGCCATTGAGTTGGACATTGGATTCGCCAATCAGTTGATACAACGCCTCCCCTGGAGACAATGTGAGATTCGCCGAGTAGTGATCGGAGCTCTTGTTGATCAAACTTCGGACGCGTTCGTCGGCAGGTGATAGAAGCAGGTCGGCTTGAAATAACGAACTGAGTCTTGTTCTTTTGCCTTTATTAAAACCACCCCGCTTCTTGGCCGTTTGCAGGATCGGTTCGATGCGCATACCACTTGGTGCCACCTCGACATTCCAAGCAATGCGGGAAGGTTCGCTTTCTATTGGCGGTGCCAATTCCGCTAAGCTCGACTGGATTGGAAGTTCGGCTTTGACAATCCTGTCCAGCACGGAAAGGAGCCGCAAACTATTGTCAAAGGCAAAAATGGACATATCCTGTTTGCCGAGTTCAAGCTTTCCATCGATGATTTGTTGGGAAATCGCGGAATCAGAATCGTTTAACTCGTCGATGATGTGCTGCACGAAGCGGAAGTTATGTTCGCAAGCATATCGTCCATTGGACGCTTCGCAGCTACAGCCTGCGAGCGATCCCTGGCGCTCGCTATTGGCAAAGACATTGAAAAAATCGGCTTTTGATTCATAGGTACCAACGATCAGGCCATTGTCGTATACCTTGGAAATGCAGAGAGTGGCGGATAAGAAATGACCGTAGCCTCTCGCTGTCTTTGGAAACATGTTTACAAGAAAAATGAATTTTTCTCGCCACTCGCGGATCTTGCTTTGGCTGGATGCGTTGGAACTGGGCCCCACCGTCTGGTTCATCAACGCGTTGATGGCGGCCAACGAAGGTATCCTTTTCGACTCGCTTCCCATCAAGCTTCGCAGCAGTTGCGCAGGAGAGAGTGGTTGAGATGGTCTGCTCCGACCTACCATGTTCAGACGCCTTTCCGAAACGTATCAACTAAACCCGAATGTCATGTGAAAGAATGCACATCATAGCACAATTTGAGGCATAAAAACACGCTGTTAGCTGGTCACGAGACGCCAATTTGTCGAGGTCTCGACTGTACGTCCCTACTTGCGGACCCAAAGATTAGGATCAATTCGTGCCGTAGAGAAACTCGCCAAGAGTTTCAACGTCCGCTCATACTGAAAGTCTTGGCGACTTTCGCTACGAGAAAATTGGACATTGATTGATCGAGCGGTGCTTAGCTATGCTTTGGATTCATGATTAAGCCTAAGATTTCGGCTCGTGACGACAGATTGTCGCGGAAGACGCCTCGCATGGCGCTCGTGACACACATGCCGCCAGACTTGCGAATCCCTCGCATGGTCATGCACGAATGGCTCGCCTCGATCATGACAACGACACCCCTCGCACCCAGTTCCTGTTCCATCATATTGGCTATGGTTTCCGTCATCCGTTCTTGAACTTGCGGACGTCTTGCGACCTCATCTACGACTCTCGCCATTTTGCTGAGCCCGACGACTTTGCCGTCCGGTAGATAACCGACGTGAGCGCGACCGTGGAATGGCAGCAAATGATGCTCGCACATGCTCTGAAATTCAATATCCTTGAGGAGCACGATCTCGTCGTAACTCTCGGAAAAAACCCGTTTCAGGTGAATCCTAGGATCTTTATGCAACCCCGAAAAGACCTCTGCGTACATCCTTGCAACGCGTGCGGGCGTCTCGAGCAAACCTTCTCGGTCTGGATCTTCGCCAACGGCCGCAAGAATTTCTCGGACGGCTCGCTCGATTCGCTGATGATCCACAGGAGATTTGGTTCCGGTATTTCCATTGGTATGAATTGAGCGAACTGATGCGACTGCGTCCGTGCGTCCACCGTAATCCAGCCCAGAAATCGTATTTGTATCCTCTATCATAGTTGAAATCCGTGCCTTTGGCACTTCGTAATTGGAAGTGTCACTAAGAGCAACACTGGGGAGGTTTGCTTTGTTTCGCCAACATTGTAGAGCGAGCGACAAGTGCAAACGGAAACGGAAAACAAGTTTTTGGTCCGACG
>JAYTVL010000029.1:0-8871 GCA_043744075.1 Pirellula sp.
GTACGCCAAAACGCATCCGTCGGGGGCAAGCCCCGAACGGATGGGCTAGCGATATCTGACTCTATTGTTGTTCGGAACAAAAAAGACTCGATATTAATCGGAAAGAAATATCGAAACTGCTATTTGTCGCACAGCCCAGGCAGAGACGGCAGAACCCTAAAACACACCCGGTATCAATCGGGAGCGGACTTTCCTCATGTATTGCTGGTACTCGGGATCTTGACCTAAGAGTCGTTCCTCGGCCAAGATGCGAGGTATTTTGAGTGTATAAAGAGTCGCAAAAATACATAGATTCCAAAGGGTCGGATTGAGCAAAAAGAATCCAGTGTGCAACAAGACATAGCCCATGTAGATCGGGTGACGGACCAAACGATAGGGTCCTGACGTACAAAGTCCTCTATTGGCTGCTACCACTCCGAATCGGCGGCCCAGAGTAAGTTTGGAAACAAGCTGGGTCGTGAGTCCGATGATCGTCAACAAAATCGCGATTCTATCCCAAGCGTGGGTTTGACCTGGAAAAGGGCGAGCAAGCAACGAGAGACAAGTCGCTGAAAATGCTAACGCCCAATCTCCGGGACGTAGGGATAGGCTTTTCGCACCGCGTCGAAACAAGACCATGAACACCATCATCGTTTCTGTGATTAGCAACATTACGTCCCCAATGACCACGCTTTGACCAAATCGGATCGCGGTTCCGATCGAAACCACCAGCGCTTGGAGGAAACTACTGAATAGAAGCAGAATTGCTGCTCGCTCAAACGTGTCCAAAACTCCGGACCGGATTACAGGGTCAGTCCACCAAGTTCGCCAAGCGTCCGAGCATGCAAAGGTTGGTTCAATACTGGACGGGCTAAAGGTTTGCATAATTGCTTGTTCTGGGTATTGCATGGCAGATGGGATCCTGCCCGGCAGGCAGGACCTACTCTATTTCGGCATTGGAAAGTTACCTCGCGGTACTCTGCGTGGCTTTGAACCGACCGGAATTGATCGCTCAAAAATCAAGGATCAACTCAAGTTTGCGAGATTTGTGGATTATGCGGGCTTTATTAACTTTGGTTTTGGCTTTAACAATTTACAAGGGCAGTTACACTATCCGCTAACACTTTCCATTTCAGTACTTCATTCTCGATATTCCAATCGAGGGAGGCTTTTTCGGTGGCTTCGGGCAAATATCTTTTTACGAGTGAATCTGTATCCATGGGGCACCCAGACAAACTGGCTGACCGAATTTCCGATAGTGTATTGGATGCCCTTTTGGCACAAGATCCCATGAGCCGAGTGGCTTGTGAGACCGTTGTGACCACGGGATTGGCTCTAATCGTCGGCGAAATCACGACGAAAGCGATCGTGAACTACTCGGATATCGTTCGCCAAGCAATTCTTGACGTTGGATACGATGACGACGAAACAGGCATTTCGGGCCGGACTTGCAACGTCATGGTTGCCTTAGATCGTCAAAGCCCAGACATCGCCATGGGTGTTGATAGCTCAGCGGACAACAAAGACATTGGTGCCGGCGACCAGGGCCTTATGTTTGGCTACGCATGCAATGATACTCCTGAACTGATGCCCCTTCCGATCGCCCTAGCTCACCGAATTACCAATCGGTTGACCGAAGCACGTTTCAAAAAGGAAGTGAATTGGCTGCGACCCGATTCCAAAAGTCAAGTTTCCGTCGCATATGAAGGATTCAAGCCTATTGGCATCAACAATGTGGTCGTGTCAACCCAGCATTCGCCAAGTGTCACACACAAAGAAATACGTGATTTTGTGATCGAAAAGATCATTAAGCCGTGTTTGCCGCCTGCCATGATCAAGGATGACATCACTTATCACATCAATCCAACTGGAAATTTTGTAGTCGGTGGCCCCCACGGTGACAGCGGGTTGACAGGCCGAAAAATCATTGTTGACACTTACGGTGGGTGGGGAAGACACGGCGGCGGAGCTTTCAGCGGCAAGGACCCAACGAAGGTTGACCGATCGGCCGCCTACATGGCCCGCCATATTGCAAAGAACATAGTTGCGGCCGGATTAGCAGATCGGTGCGAAATTCAACTCGCTTATGCAATCGGTGTTAGCAAGCCGGTTAGCGTTCGAGTCGACACTCAGGACTCTGGCAAAGTAAGCGATGAACGCATTTGCGAAGTCGTTCAAAAATTCTACGATTTAACTCCTCGGGGAATCATCGAGTTTTTGAATCTGCGACGGCCTATTTATGCCAAGACTTCGGCTGGCGGCCACTTCGGTCGTTCGGAACCCGAATTTACATGGGAAAATACGGCCAACGCACCCAAACTCGCCGCAGCCGTTCGCGGTTGAGATAGCCTCAATGCGCTAGCATGAGGGCCAGATTCGCATGCGATTCCTAGCCTGCCAGCCCGCACGCTAGCGCGTTGCGGCTCAAGGTGAATCTGGCGCTCGCCTAAACCACAAATGCAAAGCTCACATAGCGCCACTTCTAGGATTCTAGCAGTAATCAAGATAGCAATTCTTATTGCTATCGTTGCTTGGTTGATCTACAGCTTTCCCCAAAAAAACTGGGATGCCTTGGTACATCAAGACAAGAACTGGTTTTTACTTGGCCAAGCATTTTTTATTATTCTGATCGCGCATTTGTTTAGTTATTGGCGTTGGCAGATACTGGTTAAGTCGCTTGGCGTCCCATTCAGCTTGCTCGAGGCTGTCCGACTTGGATTCCTTGGAACGCTCTTGAATTTGGTGAGCGTAGGTTCCGTTGGTGGGGATGTTTTCAAGGCCATCGAAGCGGCTCGAAAAGCAGAAAAGAAACGCGCCGAAGTGGTCACTTCGGTTCTGGTTGATCGCGCTCTTGGATTACTTGGGCTGGTCATTGTCGCCGGCATTGGACTTTCGATCGCTTCAACATTGTCGCCAAGGATGAAGTTGATTTGGGGCGGCGCGCTGGTCCTGAGTGTCGTTGGATTAGCAGTTGTTTTCTCGATTGTTCTTTTCGGTCATCGCGTTCCGATCATGTGGATCAATCGCATTCCGGTTATTGGGCACGCGCTCCATCGAGTTGGCCACGCATGCATGATTTTTCAAGGCCGGCCCTGGCTTGTTTTAGAATTGTTAGGATCCAGCTTTATGGTTCACTGCTGCTTTACGATCGCATGCGCGTTGATTTCAAATTCGCTCTATGCGGAAACGCCCACGCTGGCGGAGCACTTTATGACTATCCCACCAGCAATGGCAGCCGCAACTTTACCACTGACGCCAGGTGGCGTTGGTGTACAAGAAATGGCGATCGACAATTTATTTCGAGAATTGCCAACTCTTCCGACAGATTTTTCAGGGTTAATCGTGGCTAGCGTGTTCCGAGGGCTAGTGATCTGCGTGACTTTGATCGGGGCTATTTATTACTTTCTGGGGATCGGCAAGTGATAGGTCCACCAGTCTTGCAGGCTTCATTCCACCATGCCTCCGGCTTCATGCCGGGGGTTCTGACCATCTTTCTAGCCTAGATTATTCATAACCCGACGCGTTAGCGAGGGACCAGCAACAAAATCCCTCGCTGACGCAGCGGGTTACGAAAATCAGACTGCATTCGAACTGCTTTTCACAATGTCCGTCGCAGCTGTACTTTACAACGAAAACTCGATATCCATGAATAATCCGAGGTAGAGTGATGGCAAAAAACAATGCCACCGAGTTGAACTCGGGGGCATTTCACGCCGTCCAATTATGGAAGTTGATTCTACTCAAAATCAAGAGTCAGCCGTCTTTTCGATCTTCACATTTTCGCCAGCTGAATTTGGCACCTCAATATCCTTTGTGGATACTCCTTCGGTAACAACACATTCGTCGTTGATGGGGTTGAAAATCTGCTTTCCCTGTCCCCAAAAAGGGATCACGACTCCGTCGAACCCTGCGATACTGAGTCTGTAGCTGCCTGGAGCAATTCCTGGCGGCGTATTTCGACTCGAATCGTAACTTCCATCCTTGATCTGAAAACCAATAACCTGGCCATTTGTTCCCTTACCAACATCCGGCGTGAAAGTCACATAACCAGCAGGTACAGGCTTGCCCTTGAAGGAAACCTTCCCAGAGATCTGAGAAAGCTTTTTTTCACTGGAACAACCCGAAAATAGGACCGCAATAATTGCGATGCAACCTAGGTTTCTACATAACACGCTTTTCATTCCCAGTCTCCACCCAACACTTGTCCATCCTTCGGGTCGCAAAGACGCAGAAAGGTCAATGCGCTAATCGCAGAGCTGATCGTCCGCACGCTTCCATCGCCAAGACCAGCTGTCATTGCGCCAGTGTGCATAGCTTGCAATCGACGGTAGTCGCACTTCGTAATATTTGGACCATCCTGAATTCCGCCTGGATTGACAACGCCTCCATCCCAATTCTGACGAAAGTTTGGATCGCTACGAGGACCGGGGCCATTGTTAGTTGTCCCAGTTGCACGATAGACAGAATCCAAAAGAGGACAGTCCCACCATGTATAACCATCTGCTTGGCCAGCGGCGTTTGTAACGTTCAGATCGGTGGCGGCGGGGGCTCCGTCAGCCCAAGGACTATGTGTCGCGTGCCTTCCACCCCGAGACCAAATGCTATACGTGATTGAACCAGTATTCAATCTGATAGCGGCTGTGGGGCTAGGAAAATCTGGCCCCGTGCACATGGCCATCCGCTCTCCGACAAATACAGTGTTGCTTGTGCCATCCGACATGGTGGCGAATGACCCGCTTGCTTTAACTGGGTGACCATTGACGAGAGATGCTGTGCATGCTTGCGCATTGATAGCATACGTTGTTCCGCCGTAGGGAACGCCAGTTGCATTTGAAACACGAGTTCCGCCGCGAGTTACGGCCGCACTCGAGAATGCGCCACCGGAAAGTGTAGGATCATCTGGGCAACCAAAGGCTGCCACGCGTTCTGTTCGAACATTGTACGAAAATCCCTGCGCCTTTTCATAGATCGCGGTTTGCTCAATGTACGGAAGCAACAAATAGTGCCCCGAGGCAAACTGAGACGTTGTAGCAATCGCCCATGGTGGAAACGTCTTCGTGGCACTTGCAAAATTATGCACAGCCAACGTAACTTGCTTGACATTGTTGGCGCACTGCATGCGCCGAGCTGCTGCACGCGCGGACTGAACTGCAGGTAGCAGCAGTCCGACTAAGATTCCGATGATCGCAATGACCACCAACAGCTCTACGAGCGTAAACGCTCTACGAATGGCACTTTTTGGGATTTTGAATCGCATCTAAACATCCTAACTACTAGTATACTGGGGAAAAAGAAACCTCTACCGAATTCTAATGGTAATTAAATTTCGCAGGGCTGAATAGCACTTTGATGTTAAAAATTCGGTATTGACGCGCGATTTGGTTGATTTGGTTTTGTTCCCCAAGGCCTGCGTTGTGAGCCAGAAAACCTGAACGTTCCGCAGCCCAAGACTGGGGGATTCGTGATAGCCCCATTTCGCCAATTCTTCTGCCGTTGGTCTAGTTGATTTCACTTTCAGGGCGTTTTGTCAAATGAAGCTGCAAGTAGTTCGCGCGTTCGATATTTCGATCCGTGACACTTAGTTTGTGGCCGCAGAGTTTTTGAAGATGTGCAGGCTGAGTGTGAATGAACAGCTTGTTCACCGTCGGGATCTTGACGTCGTCGATCAACCCTAGATTTACCCCCATGCGAACTTTGCTCAAGTAATGCATGGTTTCTTCGCTGCTAATCTTTTTGGCTGTGCAAAGAATCCCCAGTGCTCGACTGACGTTGTCGTGCAGATCCTGTCGGCTCTCGCTGACGAGGAATTCTCTGGCCTTTCGTTCGTAGTCAATCAACCGTGGAACCACTTCACGCACTTTAGCAACCAATGCTAATTCCGTTTTACCAAGGGTCGTTTGATTGCTGATCTGGTAGAAGTCTCCCATAAACTGCGAGCCTTCGCCAAACAAGCCACGCACTGCTACGTTTATTTTGTTCAGCGCTCGAAACACTTTGTCGATCTGTTTTGTCGCGACAAGAGCAGGCAAATGCAACATGACGCTCACTCTCAAGCCCGTCCCAACGTTAGTTGGACAGGCGGTCAAATATCCAAGTCGTTTGTTGAACGAATAAGTTAGCTTGCTCTCAAGCTGGTTATCGAGTTGGTCCATGCGTTCCCAGGCCGACTCAAGGTCAAGGCCGCTCTGCATGACTTGGAGCCGCAAGTGGTCTTCTTCGTTGACCATGATGCTGAATCGTTCGTTTGGATCGAGAATGACTGCTCTGGCACCTTGGCTTTCACTCAATTCGTGGCTGATCAGCTGCCGCTCCATCAAGAATTGCCGATCCAGATCGCCAAGTTTTGCAACATCGACGTATTCGGTGTCGGCAGCTAAAGGGAGTGAGTCCAGTGCGCGATGCACTGACGTCGCGATGTCAATGCGGTCCTTGGGTGTGCATTTGCGAATAAACGGAAACTCGGACAGGTTTCGCGCCAAGCGGATTCGGCTGCTCATCACAATATCCGATTCTGGCCCCTGGCCGCGCATCCATTCGCTGCTTTGGTTTGCTAGTTCCTCAAGTTTCACGGTCTGTGTTTTCTTTGGAGATGACTTTGTGGTGCTTACTGTAAATCATACGATTGGGGGCTCAGATTGGAAATCATCGTCTAAGTGCTCTGACTCTTCAGCGGTCCACGACGATTCGTCGCCCGATTCAACAGCTGTCATCTTATCTCGCAATCGACTTGCCGTTTCGTAATCTTCTTTCTCTATAGCCTCTTTCATCTCAACTTTGAGTTGCATCAGACGCTGCTGCCGTTCCGGGGAACCCGTTTGGTTTGTTGGCGTTTTGCCCACGTGCTCTAGTGCACCATGGATATTAACCAGCAATGGCTCCAAATCGTCCTCGAACGCTACGTAATCATAAGCGCATCCCAGTCGGCCCCCTTTGCGGAAATCGGAGAAAGTAATTCCGCAAATCGGGCAAGTTTTTTTGTCGGCTGTGGCGAGTTCCTCAACCGCCTTTTCAATTTTTAGCTGTTTGGCCAACATGCTCGACAACGCCGAAGCGGGTGTAGCGGTCCCTTCATTGGACAAAAACACTCTAGCATGTTCCTCGCAAAGATGTAAAACGCTGGGGCCGTTTGGTTCGGTAAGTTCAGTGATATGAAACGTCGCTGGTTTTTCGCAGTGTTGGCACTTCATCTTGGAATTCTCTCGCGGAACGGTTCGCGGTAAACTACTTCACTGGTAGTATAGGCATCTTGAGCCGATCCGGCGATGCGGTTGAAGCAATGTTTCTCGCTTGATTGAAAGCAAACTCCTTAGGATGAGTGCATTTCCTAGTTTTGAAAAATACCAGACTCTGGTCTGTGAGTTCGACCTAGTACCCGTTTACAGACGGCTATTGAGCGATCATTTGACTCCCGTTTCAGTTTTTCGAATGCTTGACGATGGCCAAAGCCCAGCATGCCTATTTGAAAGCGTAATTGGTGGTGAAAAAATCGGTCGATATAGCTTTATTGCGATCGGCCCTCGGGCCCGGGTGGTCGCTTTCCGAGATAAAGTGGAATGGCATCATGATGGTCAAACGACCAATCACACGGTTTCTGATCCTCTGGCCTTTTTGCGTGAGAAACTTGGCTGTTTTTCGGTCGCTTCGTTGCCTGATTTGCCCCCTTTCGTCGGCGGAGCGATTGGCTATGCCGCTTACGACGTGGTTCGGTATGTTGAAAAACTGCCCAATGCACCCAAGGATGATCGCAATTTGCCCGATTTGGATTTTGGTTTTTATGATTTGATGGTCGTTTTCGACAATGTCAATAAAACGCTTTTAGTCCTGAATTTGGTTTCAAAATCCGCCTGCGGCGACGATCGGGCAGCGTATGAAGAAGCTGTAAGACGGGTAGATGAAGTTACGGCAAGAATCTGCAAGTCGATTCCATCGCTTCCCCCAGCCGATATTGTGCTTGGCCAACCACCGACCATTCGACCAAAATCCAATTTCACACAAGCAGAATTTGAATCGGCGGTCCTAAAGTGCCGCGACTACATTCAGGCCGGCGATGTTTTCCAAGTTGTATTGAGCCAACGTTTTGAGATCGAAAGCGATTGCGAACCGTTGGAAATCTATCGGTCGCTGCGTGTTATCAATCCGAGTCCGTTCATGTTTTTGGTTCGAACTCCCCATTGTACACTCGTTGGGAGTAGCCCCGAGGTCATGTCGCGAGTTGTTGATCGGGTTGCGACCGTTCGACCATTGGCAGGCACGCGCCCTCGAGGAAAGACCGTTGAAGAAGACCAACGGCTCGCTCGCGAACTGCTCGCTGATCCCAAAGAGCGAGCTGAACATGTCATGCTGGTCGACCTTGGACGGAACGACATCGGTCGAGTTGCCAAGTTTGGATCAGTCCGATTGAGCGATCTAATGGTAGTCGAGCACTATTCGCACGTTATGCACATTTCGTCGAACGTGACAGGGGTCTTGCGCGATGGCATGGACGCGATGGATGCATTTAAGGCTTGTTTGCCTGCGGGTACCGTTAGCGGTGCCCCGAAAGTTCGCGCGATGGAAATCATCGACGAGCTCGAACCAACTCGGCGTGGTCCGTATGCTGGAGCAGTTGGGTATTTCGACTATCGAGGAAACATGGACACTTGCATAACGCTTCGTACGATGGTGATATGCGGTGGCAAGATCTACATCCAAGCCGGAGCGGGCCTTGTCGCCGACAGCGACCCCACCAGCGAATACCAGGAAACCGTCAATAAGGCCAAAGCGCTCCTAAGCGCCGTCGAAACGACAATAGCAAGACTCAACCCGTAGAATAGGCTGCTGGTGCATTGTGACAGCTAAGATTTAGGGTTTGATAGTAGTGGACGAGGCGACGAGTCCCTGCGATTTGCGTCG
>JAYTVL010000030.1:0-34443 GCA_043744075.1 Pirellula sp.
GCTTCGCATTCAGGACTCGTTGCCTCGTCCACTACCCTAATCTTTAGCTGTCCTAGACCACTTTGCCTTTGGTTTAAGGCCGTCGGATTTGGCAGGCCCATGTCCGGTAGCCATAGTGCGTTGCGAAGGCTAAGAATCGTGTATTATAAATCGGCTGATGACTCCCGCTGCCGTAAAGCCCAATGGCACTCACTTTCTGAGCGGCAAGCCGCCGGTATCCCGTCTGCATAATCGCTGTGATTTTCGACACCTGCGGCTAGCGCCCAGCGGCTCACTATCGCCAAAGTGAGTGCCATTGGGCGTAAAGCCATCGGAAACGATTGCATTCGCAAGTGTTGCAAAGTGGCGATCAGCGAGAAGTATCAAAAAACCCGCTGTTTTTGCAGCGGGTTTTTTTGTTTGTACAAATTCGAATACAAATTAACGCTTGGAGAATTGAACTCCGCGTCTGGCACCGCGAAGGCCGTATTTCTTTCGTTCCTTCATCCTAGAATCGCGTGTCAAGAATCCATCAGCTCGAAGGGCTGCGAAGTTCTCTTCGTTGAGACTTACTAGCGCTCGTGCCAGTCCCATTCGGATTGCTCCGGCTTGACTGATAGTTCCGCCGCCATTTACGCGGACGAAAATATCGACTTTATCTCGGTGTCCTACGTGATCAAGCGTTTCCAGAACTAATCGTCGTTCCGATTCATTGACAAAGTATTCCTGAAATTCTCGGTCGTTAATGGTGATTTTCCCCGCACCGTTCTTAACACGAACTCTCGCAACAGATGACTTGCGCCGCCCTGTACCAAGGCTATCGCCGCTAACTTTGTCTCTCTTGATTACTGCGACCATTGAATTGTACTTTTGTTGTGTGGTTGAAGGATTGGTTAGCTAGCTTTGTGGCCAAAGGCGGCTGGTTGAGGTTGCTGGGCCTGATGTGGATGCTCGGCACCTGCATAAACTTTTAGCTTAAAAAGCATGTGGCGACCAAGTGCATTCTTGGGAAGCATTCGTTTTACTGCCATTGTGATCAGGTCAGTTGGTTTTCGCTCAAGCCTCTCCGCGTAGCTTTCCATTTTCTGGCGGTTGTAACCGTTATACCAAGCATAGTGTCGCACTTTGAGCTTGTTGCCTGTCATGACCACCTTTTCGGCGTTGATGACGACGATAAACTCACCTGTATCGACATGAGCGGTGTATTCTGGACGGTGTTTTCCCATTAAAACCATTGCAATATCCGTTGCCAATCGACCTAAAATGCAGTCGGTTGCATCAACGAGATGCCAGTTTTGCTCTACTGAGCCGGGTTGTGCTACGTAAGTTTTCGGTTGTGCTACCATTAGTCATTCCTTGGATTTTCGCCAGCAAAAGCCATGAGCCGAGCACCCCTTTGTCTGGATGCCGCTTTTCCTACGAAAAACAGGGTATTTCGAAAATTGTGAGGGGGAGAGTATATCGGTCCCCCAACGTGCTCACAAGGGCTTTTCGACGTCATCTACTCGGGATTTCCATGGTTCAGAAGAATCTGAACGGTAATTTAGGGGCTATGGGTAGAAAATAAGGCGTACCGAGTTTGCTAAATCGCAGGTATAACGAAAGTCCGATAAGGTAGAAACAAAGCGTTTAACTTACCGTTTCGTTGCGTTCGGCGCAGCGATTTTTTTCAAGCAGTTTGTTTCGGACCGCAATTAAGCGAAAATTGTCAGCCTGGGGACAGGCTGACCTACGTGAAATTGCCTAGACCCGCAGACTGCTGATGGTCGACTCCAAAAGGGAATAATCTAGTGTTGGATCTGACCCGCTTTCATGCACCGTTTAGCCCGCCCAAAACCACTTTGGTTGATGTCCTTCGTTATTGGGCTAACGTGCAACCTAACAAAGTTGCTTTCTATTACGCAGATGGAGAGACCGACGACGACAGGTCGATGACCTTCGCTGAGTTGGACCATGCGGCTCGGGCGGTCGCGGTGAAGATCCTAGAAACCAATCGGCCGGGATCTCGAGGGCTACTTTTGTATCCGCCTGGAATAGAATTTGTCGTGGGCTTTTTCGGTTGCCTTTATGCAGGTTGTGTAAGCGTGCCGGCTTACCCTCCCCGAAGAAGTCGAAAGGGCGCTCGGATTCAAGGTATTGCGATGGATTGCCAGGCTCAGTTTGCGCTAACGACCTCCGAGACGTTTGTCCAAATCCGCAAAGACGCATCGACTCAAGCAGAGACTTCGTCAATGCAACTGATCGCGACCGACAGCGTCGATCGATCGCTTGCGATTCAATTTACGGAGATGCCAATTCCGCCTTCGGATCTGGCTGTACTACAATACACCTCCGGTTCTACCGGGCAGCCCAAAGGAGTTATGCTGACTCACGCGAATCTCATCCGCAATTGCGAGATGATTGCAGTACTGTTTGACGAAACCAACAAAACAGTCGGCGTGAGCTGGCTGCCGATGTACCATGATATGGGGCTGGTTGGCGGCGTTCTTTCGGCAGTGTCGATGGGACTAAGCATGGTGCTTATGAGCCCAATGTCCTTTATGCAGCGGCCAGTTCGCTGGCTAAAGACGATCTCGAAATACCATGCTACGACAAGCGGTGGTCCAAACTTTGCCTATCAGTTGTGCGTAGACAAAGTCACCGAAGAGGAAATGCAGGGCTTAGACCTAAGCTCATGGGCCTTGGCTTTCAATGGTGCCGAGCCAGTCCGAGCGAGCACACTGGAACAGTTTAGTCGCAAGTTTGAACGAGTGGGTTTTTCCAATACATCACATTTTCCTTGTTACGGAATGGCGGAAACAACGCTCATCGTTACAGGTGGCCCTCGTCAAACACCACCTGTCGTGAAGCACTTTGACGGACGACGTCTTGATGCTCGTATGGTGACTCAGGTGAGTGAAGATGCACGCGACGCTCGAAGTCTTGTAGGGTGTGGACACGCGACGAAGAACGAGCGGATTTTGATTGTTGATACAGAAACACTAATGCCACTACCCGAAAACTCAATCGGCGAGATATGGATACAGAGCCCGAGTGTCGGCATAGGATATTGGGAAAAGGAAGAAGTAACACAGGACATTTTCCAGGCGAGAACTGCTGACAACGATGGGCCGTTTTTGCGGACAGGAGACCTTGGTTTTTGGAGCGAAGGGCAAATCTACGTAGCTGGCCGCGTCAAGGATTTGATCATCGTACGCGGGGTCAATCGATATCCGCAAGACATCGAACAAACCGTAGATGAGTGCCACGAATCGATTTCTTCGTCAGCCGCAGCAGCCTTCGCAGACGATTCCGGGCCGCGTGAGAGATTGATCATTACCGTCGAAGTGCAGCGTTCTTTGGAAGACGATTGGAATCCTGTTGTCCTTGCCATTCGTCGCAGTGTGACGCAAGGGCATGAGCTACCGCCGGACGCCGTGGTTCTCGTGCGACATGGGTCGCTACCAAGAACTTCGTCGGGCAAAATCCAGCGTCATGCTTGCCTGCGGGATTTCCGCGAAGGTAATCTGCGAGTTATTCATCAATGGCTGTCTTGGGACGACAATGTGCCAGAACAAGCTCCAATGATCGCTGCTTCCACGCTTAACAACGGAAGCGCCGGATCGGGCCGTCGTGGTAAGTTTGGCTCATCCCCACCGCAAAAGAAAACTCGCGATCCAGACATCGATATTGTCGAACTAGTCAAAAGAGCGGTGAAAACCGTCGCTCAGGAACGTGCTAAATTGCTTGACCTGGACACGAACATCGTAGTGGATTTAGGGCTGGATAGTTTAGAGCGACTGCAAATCGCGCACGTGCTTGAAAGCTCCGTGGGCGGTCGTTTTCCAGAAGAGGTCATTCAGGAAATCGAAACGATCCGCGAAATCTCAGAAGCAATAGAAAAACACTTTGGTAAGGAACGCATTCGGCCAGACATTGTCGCCGAAAGTCAGGATCGTGAATCTGGGCTTATTAAACGAGAGGTCGCGCCGGAGGATTACCGATTCGACTTGTTGCCAGAATATCGCCGCCTTAAGCAGACAATGGGGCAATTTGAAATGACCGGGCTCCCGAATCCCTATTTTTCGGTGCATCAAGGGCTCACTCGCGACACGACCATGGTCGATGGAAAACAGTTAATCAGCTTCGCGAGTTACAACTATCTTGGTATGAGCGGTGACCCCTATGTAACCCAAGCGGTCGTCGACGCTGTCAAGAAATACGGATCAAGTGTTTCCGCGTCTCGTTTGGTTAGCGGCGAAAAGGATATACATCAGCAATTAGAACAGTTGATCGCGGATTGGATCGGGGTCGAGGACTCGATCGTTATGGTGGGCGGGCATTCCACTAACGAAACGGTCATCGGTCACATTGTGGGCCAGCAAGATTTGATCGTACACGATGCTCTTTCACATAACAGTATCGTTCAAGGGGCTATCTTGTCTGGTAGCCGTCGTCGCTCATTCCCGCACAATGATTTTACTTCGCTAGACGAGACGCTCACGGAGTTGCGTACTCGTTACCGACGAGTATTGGTCATCGTCGAGGGAGTCTACAGCATGGACGGCGACTTCCCGAACGTTCCCAAATTCATCGAGATTTGCAAAAAGCACAAGTGTTGGCTGATGGTGGACGAGGCTCACTCCATGGGAACGATGGGGGCGCACGGGCGAGGGATTGCAGAGCACTTCGGAGTCAATCCGACCGACGTAGATATCTGGATGGGCACATTGAGTAAGTCGTTTGGTTCTTGCGGCGGTTACATTGCCGGACGAACAGAGCTTGTGGAATATCTCAAATACACTGCACCTGGTTTTGTCTTTAGTGTTGGTCTTTCGCCGGCTAACACGGCCGCATCGATTGCGTCGATTCAGTTGCTAAAACGGGAGCCTATGCGGGTGGCACGTCTTCAAGATGCCTCTAGGCTTTTCCTGACCGAAGCCAAGAAACGAGGCCTTAACACCGGCAACAGCAGCGAAACGGCTGTCATCCCAATTATCACTGGCAACTCGTTGCACGCATTGCAACTTTCAAGGCGTATGATTAATTCGGGAGTCAACGTGCAACCTATCCTCTATCCAGCGGTCGAAGAATCGGCTGCTAGATTGCGATTCTTCATTAACTCCACACACACCAATCAGCAAATCCTATACGCAGTCGACAAATGTGCTGATAATTTGCAATCCATTGCACCGGAGTATTTTAAGACCACCAGTATTGAGCCGGCGTTAGCGCGATAAAAAGTAGTAGGCCCTGCTTCTAAACGTAGCATAGGCATCTTGCCTGCGGGGATTTCTCAGGGATACTCAGGGATACTCAGGCTGGAAGCCTAAGCTACTTTTGATTCTCTTGCGAGAACAGCGTTTTGATTTCCGTCTTTACTACTTTACCCATGGCATTGCGAGGTAACTCAGTTACGACCTTCAGCAACTTGGGTATCTTGTATGTAGACATGCGTTCTTTGCACCAGCGACGCATCGATTCAAGTTCGATCAATTCATTTTCCCGAACGACAATTGCCGCAGCCACTGCCTCGCCCCAGGTCTCATCCGGCACACCTACGACCCCACATTGGAGAATCGCTGGGTGCGCTAGCAATACATCTTCAATCTCCAGGGCCGATAGTTTGTAGCCGCCCGATTTGATGATGTCTACGGACAATCGTCCCATTATGCGATAGTAACCCCGCTCGACCACTGCCATATCGCCAGTTCGAAACCAACCCTCGTCAAACGACTCCGCAGTCGCTTCCGGCCTATCCCAGTATTCGCTGAATACAGACGGTCCGCAAACTTGGATTTCACCTGGCTCGTCCTCCTCCGCAATAACTTTCCCAGACTCGCTCTTCAGTCGAACTTGAACGCCCGGCAACGGCACGCCAACCGAACCCGGGCGACGTTGACCGGCTAGTGGATTGGAGATTGCCATCCCAATCTCAGTCATGCCATACCGCTCGAGCAACTCCTGACCTGTCATTTCGGTCCATTGCATATGAACACTGGCGGGCAGCGCGGCCGAGCCTGAAACCATCAAGCGCATAGCAGCGAATCCATCAACCCAAGATTTTCGCTGGCTTGGTTCCGCTGTTAGCATTCCCTGTATCATTTTGACGTAGATCGTGGGGACAGCCATAAACATCGAGTACTTCTTGTACGCTACCTGAGAAAGTATGTGTGGTAGCTCAAACGATCCAAATGAATCTATCGTCGCACCGCTCCAAAGCGCACTGGACAGTACGTTGATTATCCCATGGATATGATGTAGTGGAAGGAACAGAGGGATACGATCGAAAGAACTCCAGCCCCAAGCTTCTACTAGCGAGCAAATTTGAGCTTCGATATTTGCGTGGGATGTTACCACCCCTTTGGGCTTGTTGGTTGTGCCACTAGTGTAAAGAATCATGGCTCGGCGCGACGCGTTTACGAATGGAAGCGAGGCTGGCTTTCCCAATAGAGCGTCTTCAAACAAAAAAAGTGGCACATCAAGTTTGCCGCAAACTTCCTTTAGCATTTCGAAGTGTTTTTGCTGAGCCAACACCCTTACTGGCCGGCAATCGGCAATTGCGTACTCCAATTCCGATGCCGTTGCCGAACTGCTTAGTGGAACACATACGCCACCCGCTCGCCATATGCCCCATTGGCAGATCGCAAATTCTAATCCAGTTGAGCAAAGTATGGCGACGCGATTTTGTTCTAAATCCGCGCGCGAACCAATCAAAGCAGAGGCAACACATTCCGATGACTTCAGCAGTTCATCAAATTTGAGCTCCATCTCTCCTTGCCGGATAGCTATTGAACTGCCGAAGGATTTCGCTCGTTCAATGATAGATAAGTGACACATCTGCAAATCTTAGCTCCGCTTAGTTGTCAACCAACAATAAAACGAACAATAACAAAAATCACCGAAGGTCCCATGAGGCAGCCGATACCCGTATAGAAAGTCGCGGTCATCGCTCCGTACGGAACCAATGCCGGATCGGTCGCAGCCAATCCTCCCGCAACACCGCTAGTCGTGCCCATTAGACCTCCAAAGATCATTGCTGTACGAGGATTATCGAGACCAATCCACTTGGCGATCCATGGAGTCGAAACCATCACCAGAATCGCCTTGACCAGCCCCGCTGCTATGCTGAGTGCCATGACATCGGACCTTGCGCCGATAGCCGCACCAGTCACTGGTCCCACGATGTAGGTTGCAGCTCCGCCGCCAATCGTTGTCATGCTGACTGCGTCGGTATATCCAAACGCGAAAGCTATGGCTGCACCGACGAAAAACGAAATGAGGATACCGAACAGCAATGACATCGCGCCGCTGAGTCCAGCTTTTCTGATCTCGCTAACGTTGATTCCGAATGCAGTGGAAATGATCGCGAAATCTCGCAACATGGCCCCGCCCATCAAGCCGATACCAGCGAGAAGAGGAATGTCAGCAACTCCTTTGTGGCCGCCAGTTACGAGACCACCGGCATAGGCCAAGACTAGACCGATGAGAATTGCGATCGCAGAACCGTGCAACCGGCCTTGAGTCAATCGATCGGAAACTTGGTAAGCAAGCCAAACGATGGCTCCGACCACGGCAAAGGCTGTGATCAAATCGTGTTTTAGAAGAACCACGAGCAACGAATCGAAAAACTCAATCATCGATTCTTGCCTTTTGAATATCATTCTTTGGTATCGGATGCCTGCGATGAATCCGGTCCATGACTGGCACCATTGCAAAACAGATTACGGTAGCGATTCCACCGGCCAAGACTGCAACTGGTCCTCCCTTGATTGCCGATAGTACATCTTGGCTGGCGGCCATCGCGACAACGATGGGAATATAAATGGAACTCCAAAAGACAATCCCTTGTTGCGACACGATGTTGAGTCGACCGCGACGTTTTAAAAGCTCAGTGGAAGCAATCAAAACGAGCATAGCGATCCCAACGCCACCCACGTTAGCTTGGACTCCAATCAACCATCCGATCCCTTGCCCGATGATTAAACCGCATAGCATGCAGAGGGCCAACAGTGCGACACCGTAAATAACCAACGAATTCTCCTTGATAGCTACGAAAGACGGCGATAGGAAAGAAGTCCGCCTTCATTCATTCCAAGCCAATGGAGTATCGTCTAAACTTAGCCGGCAAGCAATCGGGAATTAGAGAAGCAATTTCCGATGCTGCCGAGTTTATATCGAGTTTATCTCGGGGGATAATTACCCTTTCACTAGATCGCTCTGCGTTCCGCGACTCCGTTCTGGAATTCGCCTTCCAAAAGAGACACTTCTCGCTGATCGCATGCTCGTATTGACGTAACGTCGGGCCGGATAGTTGTTTAACCGCGTTGGCATCGCCCCGCGTATTTGCATCCGATAAGCTGTCGTCGCGGCCCGATGGGCACGCGGTTAAACGAATTAAACTTCGATATCGATACGGGCGATCAGCGAGAAGTGTCAAAAAAAACCCAATTTCTCTAAAAATCGTGTCGGGAAATCAGATCCGATGGGAATGTATACGGAGTGGGCCATGAAACTGAGGTTTGCATGGATCGATAGGCGTTTCAATCGCAATGTCGAAAGAGAGCGTTGAAAAGCCAATTTCCTTGTGTTTTGGTGTGAACGGGCATAAACTTTGAATTACCTCTTTGAAGGGAGCTACTGATGGCCTATCGAATTCACAATTTAATCGCGTTATTTATTCTGGGTGTGTTTCCATTCAATTCATTGCTTGCATCGGATCGAGCTGAAAAGGAAGCGGAACAAGCGAGGAAGCTCGTTCAAGATGCGCTTCAGGCTGAAGCTTCCGGTACAGATATTAGTCGTAGCGAGCTGTTAGCTGAGGCCAGTTCTCTCTCAACCGACGAGCCCACCGCTCATTGGCAACAAGGGCAAATCGGAAAGGGCAAAGATTGGAGTTCTTATCCAAACTTAGTTGCCCAGGCAAAGAATTCGGCGGTGTTGGAAAAGTATCGAATTCTTCGAGATAATTCTAAACCCACTCTCGAAAGCCAACTCGAATTGGTCAAGTATTGTGGCAAGCATGGACTCAAGGATCAAGCCATCGCGCATTGGTCTGCCATTGCAGAACTTGATCCCGAAAACGCGGAAGCCAAAAGTCAGTTAGGGTTCGAAAAACTCGACGGCCAATGGATCCAAAAACGCGAACTAAAAGCGGCGAGGGAAAAAGCCAAACGCGTTTCCGAGTCACTTCAACAAAAGATGCCAGAACTCAAACGACTTGCCAAAGAATTAGCGTTGGGAGATTTGAAAGTAAGTCAAGCGGTTGTCGAGTTGTCAAAAGATATAGACGTCGATTCGATCCCCGCTTGGGAACTATGCCTTTCGTCCGCTCACAAGCAAGGTGCGGCGGTTGTCGTTGAAGCCCTCAAGCAATCAAATGCCCCAGATGCGACATTGTCGCTTGCACGTCATGCAACTTGGGTTTCCGACCTTAGTGTACGAAACGTGGCGGCGAATCTCCTCAAAGATAGAGATCAATACGCATTTGTACCAGCAATGCTGTCGGAGCTTCAGGGCCCTTGGCTTGCGACTCGTCAATGGGCCTTCGACGGTAACAATCGACTTGTATTTCGCTATTCCTTGATCGCCGATGGACAAGATAAGCAAGCTTTGCGGGTACTAGACGAAACCTATTTCTTGACAGGGAACGTCGCGAATGCTTCCTCCATTGCAGCCGGTATGTCGCGAGTTTCACAAATCCAACGTGAAACGACTCGTAGAAACGCCAACGCCTGGATACAAAGTCGCAATATTGAGATTATGAGTGCGCTCCAAGAAATCACCGACGAAAAGGAAATGAAGTCGCCGCAAGACTGGTGGGAATGGTGGGATGATAAGAACGAAGTTTACTCGACGAGCGAAAAGCCCATTTTGACCAGCTATGCGTATAACACTGTTTCTGTTCTCGGAACATCGCCGCGCGAAGGTCAACGTAAGGAATGTCTTGCGGGCGGGACGCCCATTTTGACGCAACGTGGCCCCATTGCAATCGAACGCATTCGAATCGGCGACTTGGTTTTGGCGAAACATTTCGAAACAGGCGAAGTTCGATTTCAACCTGTCTTGCGAACGACAATTCGAGAACCTGAACGCTTGATACGAATCACACTCTCAGAGAATGCAGAAGGGAAGAGCCATGTGATTCGAGCTAGTGGCGGACATCCGTTTTGGGTGAGTGGGAAAGGCTGGGTCAGGGCTCGTGAGCTGGACGAAGGTGTGCGACTTCATGGCCTAGAGCGATTTACCCAAGTGAAAGAAGTCGAAGTCGAAGAGAAAGCTACCAAAACCTACAACCTTGTAGTCGCTGATTTTCATTCTTATTTCGTTGGTTCAGAGGCGATTCTTAGTCACGACAACAGCATCGTCAAACCTATTAAGTGTCTTGTTCCCGGGCTAAAAATCAACTGAGCTTGCGGCGTCGATCATAAGTCAGGCTGAACCGGACGCTAGCGCGCCAGCGGCTGATTAGCCGAAGGGCGCTAGCCCACGGTTTGTGGCCCATGTTGTGATCGACGCCGAGCTTGCAAAGTGACACGTTACCATTATTTGGATTCGAGAAAGATGAATCAATTCAAGTACTATCTCCGCTTCGGATTTGTTTTTATCGTATTTGGTTTAACAAACGAAGTTGTGTTTGCTCAGCTGAATGAGTTAAGAACAAATGCCATCAAGGTCGGTTCTTTGTTTGTGGACAATAGACTGGCCGGAAGTTGTTTTTACATTGACCAACGCGGCTACATTGCAACATCGTTTTGGAATGTATGTGAAGCCGAGGATGCATCGGTTCTATTCAGCAACGGAAGTAAATTTCGAGTCACTGGAGTCATCGCGGCTTCCAAGGGCAAGGATGTTGTAATCCTAAAAATCGTTGCTGGGACTAAGAATGCGTCGTTGAGCAAGGAAGCTCTGGCATTAGACACAGAAGCGGATCCGAAAATCGATGATGGAATGTTTCCTTGGGGTGGCCCCAATTCACCGCCGGCCGCCGGAAACGTATCGCTTCCAAAAGTGAAGCGACGTCTATTGGGTGAGGAGTATCTATTGGGACTACCCAAAGCCCCATCGGGCGATATCGGTTGCGACCCGGATACCCGCTGGATCTGGCTGAGCCTTTCCAGGCCCTTCAGTTGCAACGGAGGTCCGGTCTTCGATCGAAACGGAAAGGTTGCGGGAATGCTCTCGGCGGTGCTCGATCCCGGTTCGAAAGTCATTTCAGATTCCGCTGCAATCGTCTACTCGGCGGTTCATATTCAACATATTGCGAATCTCATCCCCTCGGACAACGTTAAACCGAAATCGTTGAAGTCGCTTCGAACATGGGTGGATGCCATCCCCAACGTCGATGCAAAGAAACCAGAACAGGAACCCGCAGTTGAGGAAAAACATTCACTCGGTGGGGCTCTTCGTCGAGAATTCTCTTTACCAAAGCGTTTAGTTGATTTGCAACGACGCATCACTCAAGTCGAGCAAGAAAACGCGGAAGCCGGAAAGCTGATCGTTCAACGTCAATCCGACAACCTGGAATTGTTAGCCGAAATTGATAAAGTACAAAGTGAATTGGCTGCCGTTATCCCGGAAGAACCTTATAGAGAGTCCTACATTGATATTGAGAACAGAACCGAGACAACAACGACTCTAGAAACCGGTCCGGATGGAAAGTCCAGAAACGTCAAAACCCGTGAGATAGTCCCAACGAGGGTTAGGAAGACGCGAACGGCATATCGACTTTCGAGTAGGCAGATTAGCACTATGGCGCCAGTCCGGATGAAGATCTCCGAACTACAAATCAGTGTTCAGGACAATCGGAACGAATTTGAATTCGACACCAACGTTCGAGCTCCCTTCGTGACTCAGATTCAACGCCGTTTGGAGGACGAGTGTTTCTACTTAGCCGACCCACTCGGGCTGCGAGGCAAGTCTGAGCAACAAGACTTAGAGGCAGAATTGACTCGGACGATCGAGGAAGGCGGAGTAGGAGGAATCATCTACTTGTCTAGGGCGATGACTCGCATCGCACTAGGCGATTTCGACGGTGCCGAATTCGATCTGAAAGAGACCGGCGAGGTAGACACCAAGTACAGAATGCTCGTTCAAGGTTTAGAAGCAAGAATCCACTTTTTGAAAGGGAACAAAGCAGACGGGGCGAAATTGCTAAAGAAGCTGTTGACCGATTTCGAATCGGACGCACGCAGCTGGACCCTGGCGGCTCGGATCGATATGGATTCAAAAAATTACGGAGCAGCCGTTAAGCGTTTGGAGCACGCGGCTAGGTTAGCGCCATTTGAGGTTGAGATCCAGCATGGACTAGCATGGATGTTGCTTTCGGTCACTTCCGTCAACGCGAAACTCGCCACGGATGCTGCGACCCATGTGGTTCGGATGACCGACGGCCGAGATTGGAGTCCTCTTGCCGCATTAGCTGCAGCCTATTCTCATTCAGAAAAAAATGAATTGGCCATGAACGCAATCGAAGCAGCCATTCGAACCGCACCGCCATCGGCACTGGAAACTTGTGAGAAGTGGCGATCCAAACTTAACATGCAACAAACTATCACGCCCGAATGGTAGAGCCCCAGAGGCTGTGATTTTATAGTACCCGTCACACTCCGTGTGACGTCCGCAGCAAAAACCTTTGGTTTCTGAAGCAACGTCACACGGAGCGAGATTCTAAAAATCCCATCAGGAGTGTAAACTCAAGATACGAGCGATGGGCGTGGATTTGAAGTCCAATGCAATTGACACTTCACACGCCCTTCGTGCCTTAGAGCGTGCCACCCAATGTACAGGTAGATTTCAAGTTGCCCCTCGCCTAAAACGGTCTTACTGGAGTGAACGTTCCTGAGTTTTCGTTGGCAATGGTTTGAAGGGCTACAAAACCGATTTGGCTATGCAATAAAACCGTATGGATGGGAATCAGTGTCTTCACATTTCCGTCTTTCTCTTTCTTATGGTTCCAGAACCGTAGATCTTGCACCGTACTATCAGCGATCTCTCCATCGGATAGCAAGAAAATCGCGTCCGGCTCCAACTTCATAGCAATCCCGACAGCAGTCGCGGGCAATGTTGAACTGCCGTGCTGGATCGATACCAGCCAGCTCCAAACGTTGGCAACATTTTCTTGCGTTGGATTCAGGAACGCCTCTTTCTGTGGCACTAGTCCAAACATCGAGTGGGCACTTGAATCGAAACTAAGGATGAAAAACCTTTGATCTGGAGATAGACTCTGAATTGCACGGATCAATTCTCTGCAAAGTGCCGCCCAACGAGGCCCCCTCATCGAACCTGACGAGTCAATTACAAAGACAAATCTGTTACCGTACGCCTCTGCGCCGAAAAAAGTCGCTTTTGCTGTCGAAGATTTCGATTTGGAAGGTGTGGATTCGGACTTAAACGCACCGGAAGCCAAGGATGCCATGGCAGCTTGAGAAGTAATGCTTTTATGAAATTCGGGAGTGATACTAAGCAGTGAGTCTGATATCGTAGGCTCCATTGGGGCATTGGCTGCTAGCTCTCGGGCGACTTCAAACACGGGCTGTTCTGGAACGTCAGGCATTTGTGTTTGCGGCAACGGAGTAAATTCTATTTCACGGATTTCGTTCGAGGCATCCTCCGATGCAATGGACGCAATAATGTTGCCGGTGCTGTTCTCATGAGACCGAACGAGAATGAAAGCCAAAGCCAGTCCAAAGCCGATATGCGCGCTGACACTGATTGAAAACGAAACCAGAAGCTGGCGACTCTTATCGGAGGCTGGGCTACTTTTGAATTTCATAAACCACTGATACCCGTTGGCATGGGAGGATAGGTCCCCATGCATTATTATACCCGTGGAGTTGCGAAACCCGACAATTTTTTGTCGGTTCTCGGTTGTGCAGCAACGCGGAACTCTCGAAAGGATGTAGCCTGAAAGCAGAACAATCCAGCAGGCCAAGCCAGCGGTATTTTCCAGCAGGCCAAGGCCGCAGTATTTTGGAATCCCGCAGCCTTGGAGGTTGTACAGCTTTAGATAACCATGAATTTCAACGCATTTACTCGTTTCCCGTCTCGCCGAAGGCGTCACGGAATTCGGCGGGTAACGCTTACGCCTTCGGCTAGACGGGAAACGAAAGCATTTCGACGAATCGCAGGTCAAGTTTCTCTAGCTGCTTCAAACCTTGGATAGCAGGCAGCGAATCGTCCGACATTTTTGTGGATGAGAGACATAGTGTTTTTAAATGCTTAAGCGAATCGATTTTCGCAATGGAGTCATCGGAAAGTATCGAGCTGGAGGTCTCGAAGATGCGAAGCTGCGGAAACAACCTTTCGATTGCGATCAACTGATTATCGGACAACTTGCTTCGGAAAAGCTTTAATACTCGTAGACTTGCGGAATCCTTCAAGCAATCAAAGTCAAAGCCAGTCAAATCAATGTCTCCCATAGGCATGCCGAAACTATCAAGGGAGTACAATGCCCTTTTCTCAATGAGCCACCGAGCGAGTTCGAGATTTCGATTAACGGCTTCTGATGGCTCGGCTCCTACCTCTTGGATAGCTGCGGTCGGGTCAGGTGGAGCAAAGTCATCTGGAACATTATCCAGGGCTGGACTTTGCAACGCCGCCGGCCAGCGACGAATAAGTCCATCTTGGCCGCCAGAAACCAGTGTGTTACTTTTTGTTTCAAACGCAAGCGATTTCACTGCGCCTCGATGAGCGTCAATGTGCAAGCGAATTTCGCGTTGTGCCAAATCCCATATGACGATGACTCCATCGTTGCCGGCGGAAGCGAGCGTGTGACGGTCCGGCATCCACATCAGATCGTGCACTATCCCCTGGTGCCCACGCTCTAAAATGTGCGACTGTTCACTCGTGGTATCGTGCAAGAGGATATCGCCGGAACTCAATCCAATCGCAATCGTAGTATTGTCCCAAGACCACTTCAAGGATGTCACGTTTGCCAATCCTGTCTTATGCAACGGAATGAGGTTCCAATCCCGAAATGGATTCTTTGACCAGAATAATTCCGACTCAACGCGGGCAGAGACCTTGGAACCGTCGGGAGAAATTCGGTGAAGTGGTAAAACCTCAGTCGTTTCAAAATTGCTTGGGAGACCGACTTTGGATCCACCGGGAAGAACCCAAAATTTGTCAACTGGGACAGTTGGCGTTATAGTATGGCTACCAGCGAAGAGACCTTGGATTCAAACAGTGCAACCGACGTTCCAGTCTCGTCTACTCGAACTTGCTCTACGCTGCTCGATGGTATACGCAGTGGAGGCAATTCTTTTCCGGTCAGTACATTCCAACGTTCAAGATAGCTGGGGTCCCGCAGATAGTACAAGACAGACTGGTTTGAATCCAAACACCATCGCGTCTCAGTTTGAATGATTACAATTCCGAAGGCAAGGGCATGGCCTTCTACCAAGGAAAAAAGGACTTTGGCTCAAAATTCATTGAGCCGCCGACAACGTGGACGACTGAAATCACGAAGGTTGGCCGCGCTGGTGACATCCTCATGTCAGTGCGTGCGCCGGTCGGGCCGGTGAACTTTGCCACCGAGGAAGTCTGCATCGGGCGTGGATTGGCAGCGATACGAAGCAGAAAAGAATTAGACCGCGATTTTCTCTTCTATCAACTCCTTCACTCGCAGCCGGAGATTGCTGGGAAAGAAGGAGCTGTCTTTGCTTCAATCAACAAGTCGGAGATAGCTGCCTTGCCCATCGCGTTCGCACCGATGGCCGAACAGCAGCGGATCGTCGGCGTGATTGACGAAGCGTTTGCCGGACTCGCAACCGCCCAAGCCAACGCTGAAAAAAACCTCCAAAACGCCCGTGCGCTGTTTGAAAGCAGTCTTGAGTCTGCTATCACAGGCGAGCTCACGCGGGCGTGGCGTCGTGACCAAGCGACAAATGACAACGCTGCTACAAACTTAACGCGGATCGCCGAGCGTCGCAGTCCGTCGACGTGGGCTGGAAAACTCAAAGAACCAGCTGCACCTGTCACACGGAAGCCTGTCGCCATTCCAGAATCTTGGGTGTTGGCGTCTCCCGAACAAATCACAACTCATATTGTTGACTGCCCGCACAGTACTCCGAAGTGGTCGAAGTCAGGCGTGTTGTGCATGCGCACGACGAACTTCAATCCGGGATTTCTCGATTTGGCATCGGTGCAATTCGTCTCGGAGGAAACCTACCAAGAGCGAATTTTGCGTCTCGAACCAAAGCCTGGCGACGTCCTCTACAGTCGCGAAGGAGGTATCTTGGGAATAGCGTGTATCATTCCAGATAAATTGAAAACATGCATGGGACAGCGAATGATGTTGTTCCGTTTAGAGACTGAACTCGCGATGCCCAAATATTTCGCTGCAGTCTTGAACTCGACATTGATACTCTCGGAGGTAAAGCGGTTAACAAGTGGTGCGGCTTCCCCCCATCTAAACATCCGTGATATACGGACATTTCCGATTCCCCTACCGCCGATAAGTGAGCAACGCCAGATAGTTTCTAAACTCGACGCCCTTGCCGGCGAAACCCAACGCCTCGAAAGCCTCTACCTGCAAAAGCAGGCAGCACTGGCGGAGCTGAAAAAGTCGCTGCTTCACCAAGCATTTACTGGGAATTTGTAGAAAAACTGACTTTGCTTGACATTTGTCAACAGCCTGAAGTAGGATTGAGACGATGACCAGACCGAGGCACCCAAAGCCGGAGATCGCAAAAGCGATCCAATACGCCGAAGAACTTGGCTGGAGCATTGAGCTTTCCAACGGACACGCCTGGGGACGGCTCTTCTGTCCGCAAAGTACGCGCGACGGTTGCATCGTAAGCGTTTGGTCGACTCCCAAAAGCCCGGAAAATCACGCTCGTCAAATCCGAAAAGTGGTGGATCGTTGCCCCCATAGCAACGAACTAGACGACGAACCCGAAGAAGAATCTAAAGTATGAACCCAACAAAGCCATCATGTGAGATGGAATATGATTTTGCATTGATCGTAGGTGGTGTCACTGAACTAACACCTGCCGTCGAGGACGCATTGTTTCAAACCGGTTGCGATGATGCTACGGTAAGTATGCAATATGGTCGGCTCTACATCGAGTTCAGTCGATCGGCATCTTCATTGGAGGATGCGATCATCAGCGCCATACACGACGTTCGTAAGGCTGGCATCGGAGCCGAGGTCTTACGCATGGATGAATGTAACCTCGTCACAGCCTCTGAGATTGCACGACGCATGGGACGCAGCCGACAACTGGTGCATCAGTACATGAATGGCCAGAGAGGTCCAGGAGGGTTCCCACCGCCCGAATGTCATCTCACTGACCATGCACCCTTGTGGGCATGGTGTGCAGTAAGCTATTGGCTTGTGCAAAACAATCTATTGCGTCCCCATGAAAGCTGGAACGCGGAAGTGTTCGAGGCGATCAACAACTGGCTTGAGTCTGAACGGCAACGGCAACGCTATCCAGAACTCATGAATACGATTACTCGTGGGTTGCAAGAATCCTAGTTCCAAATGAACGAAGCTACGCCGACCATGTCGAGCTTGTAGCGGAAAGGAAAACGTTTCGAGTCCCAGTGGGCACCTGCCCCTGTTGCTTGAAACGGGTTCAGGCAACACACCCAGAACAAACATCTCAGGCGTTGGGTGCTGCAAACCACACACTTGGACCAAACGCCGTTGCAGTTGCCTCCGAGCTGAAGTACTCGCTCGGAATGCCCTTTCGAAAAATAAGCCGATTCTTTCAATCTACTTTTGGTCTTTCGATTTCTCCTGGCGGTATCGTTCGTGCGACACAGAGTCTTGCCAACAAGTCCAAAGGCTTGACAACCGTTTTGAAGCTGCAAATCGCTAATCGGGACGTGGTTCATGCCGATGAGACCGGTTGGTGGCTCAAGGGAATCAACCTCTACCTGCACTGTTTTTGTACGCCAGACATCGTCCTATTCAAAGTCGGAGACCGAACGAATCAAACTGCGAAAGACATTCTTGGTCCGCACTTTGGCGGAACGGTCGCTTGCGATGGCTACCGAGGCTACGACCATTTTCATACGGCACGATGCAACTCACATCCAATGCACCGCATTTCTGAGATGCTTGACTCGAAAATTGGCCTTCCCGAAGATCTGATTGCAATTCGAAGCTTACTTTCGATCGGTATCGAACTTAGTAAGAATCGCGACGCAATTCCTTCTATCGAATATGCCAACAAGATTTGGGATCACCAGAACAGTTTCCATCAATGGATTGAAGCGCACGTTGGAGACAAATGCGAAGCAACGTCTCGGCTCGCTCGCCATTTTCGGGACTGCGAAATCGAGTTCATGAAGCATCTCCACGACCGACAAATACCGCCGACCAACAACTACGCAGAACAAACACTTCGGACTGCAGTACTACTTCGGAAGGTTGGTTGTTGTAAACCGGTCGACAAAGGGAATCGCGACATTCGAAAACTTGACGAGTCTCTTCGCAACATTCGCAAAACGCGGCAAAGATTTCAAAGACTGGATAAAAGAACGTCTGATCGGTCCCGGGCCGAAATATGTAACGAAACTTCTATTGCCCGCTGATTTCTTAACGCAAATCCAGCTAAGCTGAACATGCTACCCCGGTGAACACGTACGGTTCGCTTGATAAAGTGAAGAGTACCCCAGACAGAATTCGAATCTGTGACCTCAGCTTTAGGAAAGCCGCGCTCTATCCAACTGAGCTACTGGGGCGTCAATGAAAACACGGGAAAAAACTTCGTTTTGCAACTCAATTGCATCTCGAGATACGAATTGCGATACTAAAATTTCGACCGATGCCAATTCAATTCCTAGATTGTAACCATGTGCAGCAAACCATTCTACTGGGCCGGTACGGTTGTATCCGTCTGCTTGAGGACAGAAGGAAGCCTATCGCATTTGGCAAACGATGGTCGAGTTGCCCTTCCGATCGGATAAATCTGGACTAGAATTCAGCCTCAATAGATTAGCGTTCGGAACTTTTTTTTGCGACCGCCGCAAAACAAAACTGTTGACGAGAAAGAAGTTTATAGGCAATGCGTGACTATGATGTTTGTGGCCTAGGAAATGCCATCGTCGATATTTTCCTGGAACTTGACGATTCTGAGTTTGCATCCCTCGGTTTCGAACGCGGAACCATGCGGCTAGTGGACGCCGACGAGCAAAGCAAACTGCTGCACCGATTTTCTGAAAGCGACCGTGAACTTCGATTGGTGAGCGGCGGTTCCGTTGCGAATTCGGTGATAGGCCTCTCGCAACTTGGTGGTCGTTCCGCCTTCATCGGATGCGTTGGCGATGATAGATACGGTCTGCACTACGCCGAAGAGTTTAATGACCTCAAAATCAACATCGGCAATCCGATCATGGTTGGCCAAACCACCGGTACTTGTATTGCACTCATTACTCCCGATGCCGAAAGAACGATGCGTACAAGTTTGGCCGTGTCAAGCCATTTGGCGGCAAAGCATGTAGATACGCAGCGAATAGCCTGTTCCACATGGTTGTTTATTGAGGGATATGTCTTTGCCAATCCGGCGACGGGCCAGACCGCAATTCGGGAGGCTATTAAGGCAGCTAAAGCTTCTGGAACCAAAATCGCGCTAACTTGTTCCGATGCGTTCATTCCGGAAGTATTTGGCGACGCATTTTTAGAAGCCCTCGCGGATTGCGATTTGCTGTTCTGCAATGCTCCGGAATCGATTTCCGTTACGAAATCCTCGTCCAGCGAAGCCGCATTTACCGATCTCAAGTCGTTGGTGCCAAACTGTGTTGTGACTGATGGACCGCACGGTGCCTTCGTCCGCTTTGATGGCGATGAATCACATGTACCAGCATTTGCATGCCACCCGAAGGATTTGACAGGCGCAGGAGATATGTTCGCCGGTGCATTCCTTTACGGTATCACGCATGGTTACTCACCAGCGATTGCGGCTCGCGGTGCCAATTTTATGTGCATGAACGTAATTACACAAGTTGGCGCTCGGCTACAACAAGATGCCAAAGCACTTTGGAAACAAGGACTAGACGACCATCGTGCAAACGATGTCAGAGGATGAAGATTATGAACAAATTCGCATTTAGTAGTTTTTGTATTTTCCATTCGCCTAGCATTCTTGGATTCTGCTGTTGCATCCTGTGCCTTGCGAGTTCGAAATCCGAGGCGCAAGTAGCGGAATTAGCAAAGGCTCTGTCCTTTCACGCATCCTTTGACAACGGAATAGACGCAGATTTTGCTCGCGGGGATCGACAGCTTTGGAATGCACCAGCCATAAACAAACGTGATTCTGCGACAATGGGGTTACCCGTTGGCGGTGAAGTAAGACTGGAACAAAATGCCGGTCGCTTTGGAGATGCCCTCAGGTTTATCAAGGGCAAGGGACCGATGGTGTTTTACAATGCGGAAAAGAACATCCGTTTACCTGAAAGCAATTGGTCTGCAACGATTTCGTTCTGGCTAAGTACTGATCCAGCAAACGAATTACCAGAAGGATTTTGCGATCCGCTGCAAATAACGTCAAAGCAATGGGACGATGCCGCGATCTTCGTGGAGTTTGAGAAAAGGGCCGCTGGAATTCCGTTTCGTCTCGGTGTTTATGCGGACAAATCCGTTTGGAATCCAACAGGGCGAAAATTCGAGACAATTCCGGCAGCCGAAAGGCCGTTGGCGACTGTGGAAAAGCCCCCGTTTTCAGATGGGAAATGGACACACGTCGCAGTCGTATTAAACAAATTCAACACGAGCCAACCCGATGGCGTGGCAATGTTGTTTCTCGACGGAAAGAAGGCAGGTGAGATCTCGCCGCGCATTCAGACCTTGACATGGAATTCGAAAAAAGCGAGCGTTATGCTAGGGCTAAGCTACATCGGATTGATGGATGACCTAGCTCTCTTCGATCGAGCGTTGAATGCGAACGAAATCGAAGTTTTGTATGCTCTAAAGGGTGGGGTCCGAGAGCTAACCAGCAAATAAGCACAAAGCGGATACCGAAACGCTTCACGAATTTCGCCAAAATGAACGTAGCTTATGCTTCCAGCCTGAGATTCCAGCGTTATCCCCTCACAGGCAAGATGCGCAAGATGCCTATGCTACGAGGCAAGCCACAATGCTTCTTCAAGTTGGATTTGTCCTTCGTAGAGGGATCGCCCGATGATGGCACCGGCCGTATGCTGCTTTAGCAAATCGCGAAGGTCTTGCATGGTTGTAACCCCACCTGAGCAAATAACAGGAAAGGGACTTGCGGCTTGTATTACGGCTAAGGACTGGAAATTCGGGCCTGCCATCATTCCATCTTTCGAAATGTCCGTGTAGACGACTGCTTCACATGCGTTCGTAAATTGTGCCACTCGATTTACCAGTTCACTAGCGGATGTTTTGGAATTCTCTAACCATCCCTCGGTTGCGACCATTCCGTTGAGCGCGTCCAATCCTAGCACCAAGTGGCCTGGGTACTTGTCGCACATCGTAGCAAACCAAGCGGGGTCTTTCAATGCTGCAGTTCCGACGACCAAGCGAGATAGCCCCAAGTTGAGCAAACGATCGATGGTTGCTTCGTTGCGTACTCCGCCCCCCAACTGAACTTTTTGATGTCCGGCACTGGCAACGATACTTATGATAGCTTGCTCGTTGACAATGCTTCCCGACTTGGCTCCGTCTAAATCCACGCAGTGTAGCAATTGAGATCCAGCGGCAAACCAGCGGGCCGCAACATCACCTGGACTGTCGCTGAAAACCGTGTTGCGATTGTAATCACCTTGTTGCAATCGCACGCATTTGCCACCAAGCAAATCAATCGCTGGCCAAATTTCCACTGTGAGCTTTCATTTGATTGACTAAGGGCGTTTTCGAACCGAGGTATTTGACCGAGGTTGTGGAACCGTGCCCTTGGACACTTCTTTTTGCGTGACATGCCGACCGTATTGTGGGGGAACCATTCGGTGGAGCACAACAGGAATTGGGTTGGTGTGAACCACAACTTCTTTTCCATTAATATTCTGCTTATGCTGCTTTGCATTTGCGTCACTTACGAAGCACGCAAGGAAGAGTACGAATATCGGAATTGTAACGAATTTGAGCGTTGTCCCGGTTTTCATTCTAATTAAAGTCCTATTCGAGCCCTAAATCTTCAGCTTGCTGGAATTCCGCGATCTATGCTAATCGCTTCGATCGGTTAAGCATCCCAAAGTAATCGATTTAGATTATACCACATCATTACTGCGAATGGTGTTATTTTGTGGACAGACGCAGCGGGGTGTCAAGAATGGCGTTTGTGCCGATTGATTCGACTGACTATTGACTTATCCAGCGTTTTCGCAGGTGTACAGCCTTGAGTTATTTGCGTCATTGGATGAACCTAGAGGAATCCAAGGTATTGAAAAGTGTTTCGGGAGAGACGTCATTGATCATGCGAGAAAACACATGCACTCCGGTTGGCTAGTTGAAATGGCGGGTTTGTGGTGCTACCACGGATCAACGCTTGCCTGCGAAAGAGTCGCACTGCCCGTCGAAGCAGTCAATGAATACTGGCTTCGAAGCAGGCTTCGTTTTGACGGTTGGACTGCAATGCTCTCCAACCATCGAGCGCAGACTTCGTCATTGAGCATTGCGAGACGGGTTCGAGGTTGGCAAAAACTGAGGAGTGTCATCGAAGAAATACTTCTGGCGGAACCGCTCACAAGAGTCTGCGTTGCCGTTGCAGCTCAATTGGAGGAACGGCAAGTAGATTGCGATTCTCGAGCGATCTTGCACAATGTCTTGACCACGCATGGCGAAGTTCGTAATCGCTGCCTGAAGATCATTCTTGAAGGAGTAGAACGAGGAATTGTAGAAGCTGATGAACTGAACCGGTTGCGGCATTATTTGGAGCATTGGACGGACATGCTACTTGGATATTTCGCCAACTCATCATTGGGCGCACAATATTCCTTTTCCGAGTCTCGAATGGAGGGATTTGCAGAGGACTACAGCGAGCGCATGCTTGGAAGCCAATCCAAAGTTGTTTGGTCGCTCCTCCAATCGAGCTGCCGTGCATGGCTAAATGAACATTGCGACCGTCCTCCCGTTTCGCCTCGCATGAATCAAAAGATTTGTGAAGCTGCCATTGGAATGATCCATCCCCATTTATTTGATTCGCTCGGGTGCATGCGGTCTCGATTGATTCAGTCGATCGAACATGGAATCGACCACGCAGATGAAACGGTGGCAAGCATACAGAACGACACATGGGAATCGATGTCCCATGTTTTCTCAAGTTCGTCGAACGCGAAACCAATTCGGTTTGAAGCTTGACTTCACGTGGGATAGGCTTCTAACCTGTCATTTGAGCTTGACAGGCTGGAAGCCTATCCCATTATTTGATCGAGCAATCCTAAGGACTGGTTTTGTCGGCCCTACGTGTGAGTAGCCTACTCAACTTTCAACGTTGATTTGAGCATCGCCAGCTCGTCTATGACTTGCTGCTTTCGTTCGTCTGCTTCAAATTTTCTTTCCAACTCGACCGCATCCGGATCGTTGCCTTCCAAACGATCCCAAGCTTCACTGATCGCTTCCTCGCGTTCCACTTTCTCTTCTAACCGATTAAACTGAGCGAACGCTGAGTGGCTTTGCGATCGATCCATGGCTGTTTGGATCTTTTGCATTGAAGTCGCTCGAGTCAATCGAGCGGTTAGCAACGTTTTCTTTTGCTTGGCTTGCCGAATTTTGTCCTCAAGATCATCGACCGATGCCTTTAACTTGGATACTTCGGTTTGCTGCTTTGTAAGATCTTGTGTCAACCGATCAGCCCGTTGTTGAGCTGCTAGTTTCTGTTCCACAGCAGCACTTGCCGTCGCTTCGTCGCCGCGTTTTATCGCTTGAGACGCTCGTTCAAGCCATCGATGGGCATCGTCGCGTTCGCGTTGTGCCCGTTTGCGAAGCTGAATCTCATCAGCAATTGTTTCCGCAACGCTCTGTCGAACGCGACCAAGTTCTTCCTCCATATCAATTATTAATTGATGGAGCATTCGCTGAGGATCCTCGACCATCTCCTTAAGCGATGTGACACTGGACCGCATAACAAGACTAAACTGAGAGAGCCATTTCATGAGCATGTACCTTTCGAAAAGTAGAAACACAAAGCAATACAAAAAACATTTTTCCGAAACTTCTCGCTGAAGCAATCGTTTCCGTTGGCTTTACGCCAAATGGCACTCACTTTGAGCCGCAACGCGCTAGCGTGCGGGCTGGAGGGCCAAGAATCGTTTGCGAATCCGGCCCTCATGCTAGCGCATTGAGGCTCAAATTTTACAAAGTGAGTGCCGTTGGCTTTACACCAGCGGGACGGCAACTGGCAGCTACTATTTCCAAGTCGCAAGTTCGGCTGATAGAAGTCGAATACGAGCCAGCAATTGTTCGCGATGTCGTTCGCAGATTGCTGCCAGCGTGATCACCGCAATACCAACTCCTAGACCGCCAACCCACAGGAAGTTCGGATGGTCAATCGTGGTTCGAACAACCATTGCTACCATATCTGACATCAGAAACGCCGAACCGGTATACACCAAAACGCGGACCCGCAATCCAATCGCCAACAGAATGACCAGAACGCTCAAGACCATCAACGAGACGAGATGCCACCAACTCCCGTTCATGATTTGCAGGACTGGCGATACAAGGATCGTCAATGCTCCGAAGTAGCGAATAGGGTCGTGAGCGTCGACCGGAAGTTCCTTTCGAAGCAGTTCGACAAATCCAATGACAGAAAGTCCCAGTGGGACGAGATAAAACTGAAAATCGTAGATGTACATGGAATTCCAGAGTAGAGCCAGCGTGACATTTACAATCGCGCCAGCGGCCACATGGTATCCTCGTTGCTTGGTAACCAACCCATGATGAAAATAGATGCCGGCTGCCGAAAACAACGCGAGCGTATTGAAACCACTCCAAACGAACGAAAGGCCCATTAGCTCTCTTGCCAAGGCAGAGACGGTCACCAACGCTGGCAACACCAAGCTTATCGTTTGCAAGGGACGTACGAAAACCCCGAACCGCAGATGGCCTCGTAATCTCTCGCCAAAGGTGAGAGTCGCGATGGCAATTGCGAGCACAAAAAATTGACTCACCCCAGCGCCAATTGCAACTACATTACAATGCGCCAGCCAAATGATGCTAATGCCGATTGCTGCAATACCGCTCCAAACATGGCCCTCTTTTTGTCGACGGACGGCTTCGCAAAGTTCTGCAAGTACCGAAATTAGGATTCCGACAAATACGATAAGGATACTGTGGTTTTCAAGACCATTGTTTAAGAAACTAACTGCGACACCGAAGAGGGCGGCTGTTCGAAGCAGGTAAGCCCAAGCACGTGTCACGATCGGATCCAACATCGACCATCTTCTATCAAAGAACAAAACGCTCGCTCCGGCGACTGGAACAAGCAAATGCAGCGTCTCTGACGTATAAAAGTGTTCCGACCAAGACGACATCCACCCCGACATGCCGCCCAGATACGCGGTGAGCAACAGAAACTGTATGTTGCCGAGAATAGCAAGTGAGGTTGTTTCAAGTCGGTTGGTTCCGTGCCTCAACACGAATCCAATAGTTGTGAGACTAACAACTCCTGCGGCGCGCATCGACAAGTCAAGATTGAAGTAACTTAGCAGTACGATTCCGGCCAGCCATGCAATTCCCACCACTTTGGCTGGCTGAAGGTTATCGGTTTGAAAACGTTCGACTACCAACAATACCGCACTTGCAACCAGCGACCAGACTAAGGGAAACATTGTGTGCGTCACTAGTTCAGGAGAGACCGAATTTAGCATGGCTGTCGTCCAAAGAGGCAGCGTCGCGAAAGTTGCAACCAAAGCCCGCGTATTCTTGAATCCTAGACCAAGCACAAGCATCCAGAGCATTACCATAGTTGTCGCAAAGGGAGTATTCATTGAATTGAGGGTCGTATTAGCGATCACGAGCATCGGCAAATGAACGAACACTGTCAAACAGAAGGCACCTAGAAAGCTCAGATCGCCGAGTGGGATTACAAATGCAAGGATCGATTGCGACGTGCGATGACAAGGATCGCAATTCAAGATGCTAATAAAGCCTGCACTTGTATCGACTCCGATGGATTTTCGAAGCGTGCTTAGCATTAGTCGAAGTCTCTGGTTCTTGTATGCCGTTTTGATTCCAATCGCAACGAGTAACGAAACCGTCGTCGCTACAAATGTAAGTCCGCTGATCAGTACTAACGGTTCGTAGTCAGCACCGTAAATCCATGTTGAAAGTCCAACAGATGCCAAAATCCAAAAGCCAAGTCCACCCAGATAATGTCGAGTACGGATCGTACTCAAACACGCTGCAGCCAGTATGGTTCCAAATGCGACGGCCTGAGGAAAACGCCAAGCACTACCCAGATTCGACAGAACGAATGTAGTTGCGATAGTACCAAGTGCAAACGAAAGGAACAATCCAAGGTATTGGCACATATTCTCAACCACATTCGCGCAGTGTAAATCAGCTTGTACAGCATTCGGGATGCGTTGAATCAGTCTGTCTGGAAGTCGAGTCGTCACGAGGATACAAGCCAGCGATGCGAGACTTGTTACAGAATAGAATAGTGGCAGATCAAACCAGCCCATGCTGTTTCCGAACGGGAGCCAAGTCGCAGCAGCTAAAACGAGTCCGCCCAAAGCAGGAATCGTATAACGTCGATCGCGAAACGTGACCGCGAAAAACATGAAAAGGAAGATGTTCGCAATCGAGACGAGAAAAAGAGCTTTAGGATGCGCAAATGACACGACAAATAGGGCGAGCGCGATCATCGTCGTGAACTGCTGCATTGGTTGGGTGACGAAAGTCAGTTTGCGACTAGTGAAATATCGATATCCGGCGGTTATGCCGAGCAGCAGTGGAAGATACGTCAGACCGTAAAATGCGAGTGGGAGTTTCTCCTCTGACAACGCTTGTGCGGCACTAGTCTTAAGCTGTTGAACTAGCTCAGAAATCAATGTCGGAGTCGATTGGTACGCGACCGTTGCCAGGATCAGAGCCGACCAGACAAAACCGCTTTGACGCGTTTCTTTGGCAACAACCATCATCAGGCCCGCAGCCAGCATGGTGGTTGGTATCAAGGCGTACGTTGTCGGACCAATATAGGAGAAACCGTAAAAGGAAATCAGCACTCCTAACACAGTTAGTATGAGACCAACCAACATCGGGACTGTGATATTCCATGGCAACGGTCGAACCAAATCGCCGGTTCGCTGCCTATAGACATTCGCAAGCGAGCGAACGGTAAGAAGCATAGTCGCCGCAACCGCGACACAACCAAGTCCTAACCATTCAACTGGAATGGCACGCCAAGTCTTCGATGCCATCAGCAAGACGAATAGTGATCCAAGCAACCCGATCGGAAGGAACCCGAAAATTCGGGGCGTTCGATATTCTTCGACTATCCAGAAAACATGTCGATTTACTTTCACAACGCCTGCGGTCATTACTAACCAGAGAGCCAATGTGGCAATCGCTGCGAACCAAGAGTTTGTGATCACCGGCAATGCTCCAGCTATGCAGAGAGCGAAATAGCTGACAATGAACGTCGTTTGACGGCCTCTTAACCAATTGTCGAGAATCCGCGTCGAAGCGAACCAAGTTAGAAAGGATGCCGGGATCAAGAGAGCGATCACCTCTGCGGATGCCAGCGTGTTATGAAGAAATGAATGAGAGGTCAACCAGCTGAGCGAAAGGAAACAGATTGGTAGTAAAAGAAGCGTGAGAAAGTGCATTACCTTGGCGGTAGTCGCCAATCCGAGCCGCCGCCGGCCCACCTCCGCAAATCCATAAATAGCTCCCGTGTATCCTAGAATAGCTAAGTACTGAACAGCAGCAGGCCAGTGAGACCATTCGCGAGTCACTAACATCAAGGAAGACCCAAAGACGATGGCTGCTCCGATGACCAGCATCCATCGGATGTTCTTTTCCTGAAAGAAGCTTGCAATAAAGTATTCGAGTGCGGACTGGGTTGGAGTATCCGAACGTTCAATCGGCGACATGGAAGACGGAGTAGGTGGATTTTGCTTGACTTCATCAAGCGAATTGTCCGAGTATGTGGTGGCCATATCACAGCTCCTAAGGAAGTGGTGGAAGATTGGGTTCCATCACCTCAATACAAACCGCGTGCCAAGCCAGCAATAAAACGGAAATAGTGATGTAACTCGTGACTTACAATGCACTTGTAGCGAAAAAGTGTTTTAAGACTATTAAATGCATTCGTCGAATCGCAGTCGGCGCACGGCAGGCGGGCCGCAGCAAAGGAGCTGCATGCAATGGCTCGATTCGCGGGATTGGCTGGTTCCCTCGCGACGGCAAGCAATACGCGGTAATTCTCGACAACAACTATACCGGTCGATTTGAACCCACACCGGAACAGTTCGTTCGTCTGTGGGCAGGCTACAGTGGTTTTGCACAAACGGTTTTCAACGGCCCATCCAGTTCGCGGCCCTATCGAAGTTATGAGGGGATTCAATGAACGATGAAATTCGAATTCGATGTTACTTGCGATAGAAACGCCAGCACGACTCCCTTGAGAAGTTAAAACGAACATCTCGTCTCGTGGGAACTCTCGCGTTAATGCGTAAACCAATAACGCAAGAGCATCTGCCAACTCTAAAGCACGCAGCTTAGTGTGTTCTCGCATTATCTTCATCTTCCTCCAGACTGCAGACTAAAGACTAAAGACTACTGACAATACCAGACCAGAGCCGTCAAGACCGGTGGCTATTCGTGGGACGAAGCGATCACGCGAACAATGTCATTGTCGAGTCAAGATTGCCTAGATGGTTATTGTCCTGCCGAGCCAACCGACGCATGGCGTCCTGGCGATCGAGTTCGCAGAAATGGCTAGCAGTGAAACTGACGAAACACGCCTCTCGCGAGGTGATTATCGACGCAGTGATGTTGAGGTGACTGTCACTGCAACGATTGGAAACACCATGGCCGACCAGGACACAGGGGACTGCTTGGTTCTTCGGATGGAGATCCGCGACTACTTGATAGACACCGTCGAAGTCAGCCAACGCCGTTTTCAACAGTCAGGGAGTTTTCGGCAGTCGCTGAAGTGGCTTTCGGCTGCCACCTCCATTTTTAGCAGACAGCGTCGAGTTGGTCCGCTTTCGTTGATGGAGTCAAAACCGGGATCGAGCGTCATCGCTCGTCCACAAGCCTCGAGGCCACGAGCATGAAAGATTGAATTGCTGTCCGCCTTAATGAACACGCATGCGCGAATCCTGGGAAACAACTGAAGCCCTTTTTGCAGTGCCTCCATGTTGCGGAAGCTCTCCTGTGCGTCAAGAAAGCCTGCGGAACTTTGGCGGTCGCCTGTTGCAAATAGCTCAACCGTTAGCGTTGTATCATTCTGATAAACACACCACTTCACCCAAATCGTAACGAAGAACCTAATTCCCGAAAGAAACTTTCTGCCGCGATTCCCAGACCTCGCCATTAGGTAATCAAATACTCGAATCGTCGATGCATATTTCAGTGATCTGCCAATTAGCTCGTCGAGCTCCGATGCTGACATTTCGTCGATGGGCCTATCGATCTGCAGGTAATGGCGGCGCGTCTTCTCAAAAGCACTTTCGCTGACATCCTCGATCAATACGACTTCGACTTGTCCAGAGCACTCTTTTCGAATCCGCGATTCGTTGCCAGCGTGCGTAACGATTACGTCTGCTTTCAAAAGTCCAGCGATCTTGGCGACCTTAGCAGCCGACTCGAGATGTTCAATTTGCGAGAACTCGTCTTGGCTGCATTTTGCAACAAGCTTCTTATGTCGCTTGGAGACCTCCTCCAAGATTATTCGAATGGGCTGCTTGTGACCGATAGGTAGCTTGTCGGCCTCCAAAATTGAAGCTCGGAGCAATTCCTTCGTGGGACCATCTAGCAAGATTCCATTTTGAACGATCCCTTGCAAGAAACCGATTGCTTCACGCCGGCTGAGCTTATCGTGAATACCAGCCGGCCCAAAAGCCTCTGGATCGGCGACAGCGCTAACAATCATTGCTGCCCCCTCAAAATAACTCTTTTAGTCGTTCGGGAAAAAATCCACCTGGCCATTCGTCGACAAAGTCTCCGTCGGTATCCAATCGCAGTCGGACAACGGTGGAACCGGCTGGACCGCGTCTCACATAAAGCACGGATACGTCGTCGGCGGATATTCGTCCCTCTCGGACCAGCCTTTGTAACCGCAGCATTAGGTGTTCGCTATGCGTTTCGATGATGAACCGCTGATAGCGAGGCGCGGCAATTGAATCGGCAAGTAGATCGCCCAAGTCCGCTTGCAATCGTGGATGAATGTGGACCTCCGGCTGCTCAATGGTTATTAATTGTTGTTGACTCGCTATGCACTGCACGACCAGCGGCAATACTTGGCTGATACCGAATCCAACGTCCGAAATCGCCACAGACACGTCCCCGTTACGACGGAGATCCAACAAACGCAGTTCGTATAGACCACGCGACGGATCACCAACCGGGTCTACCCGCAGACTGTATCCGATTTCTAGCCGATCCATCCATTCATTAGTAGCTTCAACAAGTTCGACCTTACGAAACAGTAAATCGGGCAGCGACTTTCCGTCGTAGCCGACATTAGTGGCGTGACTCGCGAGCAATGAATAAAGCCGTTGCGGCAAATGTCGAAATGGTCCTAACGGATAGACCGATTGCAGAACATCGTCAATTTGTTTTCCGATATCTGAGGCTATCGACGTTAAGTTCAACGTGAGATCGCGAAGCCGAAGGCGGCTTGGCCCGTACCTTCGGAATGTTTCCAGCTCGGGTAACCCGCCCCATGTTCGGCGCCCACTGGGAATCGGAATAAAGCCATCCATTGAAACAATGCTCTCAAGTTCAACAGGCTTCATCCGCGAAATGAATTCCGCAAGACTAAAGTCTGACTGGTAGAACGTGATCGCCTCGTCAACCGTTCCGAGCCACCGCTCACGTTCGGTACTATCCTGATCAAAAAGCGTTTGTTGCCCGCTAGCCAAATCATCCAGGCTTTCGGACTTTAATTGAAGTAGTTCTTCGGCGATCTTGTCTCGCCGCCGTTGAGTGCGAAGAAAGACTTCGTTCCAAAACTCGGATCGCTCCGAAAGACCGACGCACTTCATTGCTGAGAGTGATCCGGCGAAATCCGCAGCGCCTGCCCCGAATCGTAATCGCAATCCCTGTCGCATTTCCGACGACTGTTTGCGATCCAGATCGGTTGGAGCGAATCGAGCGAATAGTTCACTCGAACCGGACGAATATAGGCAAATTGAATTGAGGTCGATATCCAATCTGTCCGGCGCCTTCGAAAAGACTAGCTCGAATCCGTTGCCACAATCAGTCGTGGAAATCGATGCGTCAGTTGTGCCGCGACTTGTCGGCTCCAGCTCGAGTCGAATATGAATGGATCGTTCGCATTCGTGATCGAAAACGAAGTCTGAATAGTTACCGATATCTGCAAATCCATCCTCAACGGCGGGTAAAAGCGCCACACCCGACGAGCGATTAACCCGAGTTTGCTTCAATACATGTAACGCCTGCAAGATTGAACTCTTGCCCGCACTGTTCTCGCCGAAGATTAACGTGATAGGCGCAAGCTCAATGCGACACCGTTCACCGAAGGCTTTGAAATTCTCGAGCTCGATGGCTTTAAGCATTTTGGCCTTTTCCATTGCGTGACGATTCAATCGAACTTTTCGCACAAGCGACTTCCTCTTGCACAAGATTCGCGGAAACGACTTCGCGAATATCGTCAAGATGCTTTCGATGAAAATGAATCCAACGATCCGGTTCGACCACGTTTAACGCTGAGCAACGAACCTGAAACTTTGTCGAGTCGTCCTCAAGAATCCAGTTCAAGAGCCTATCCTGTTCGGCGTCGACCGCTGCAACGTATTCTTGAAAAATCCGATTGCATGTTGGACAAACCACGATGTGAAGCATTGCAATTTCGGGAAGAGCGACGATCTCATCTTCATCGTCCATCGGCATCGAAAGCGTATATCCATGTTTTGCCGCCCACGTTCCTGACAGCAGCTCATGTTTTTCGCAATACTCTTCCCTGTTACGTTTTTGAAAGGGCATAGGATAACGACAGACTTGGCATCGCCACCTCTCTTCAAAAAGATAGAAATCTTCAAGGTAATGAAAGACCTCATCGGAGGAGATCTTGTTTTGACGAACCTTTCGACGACGTATTCCAGTAGTTCGACGCGAGCTTAGGGTTGATCGCGGACCCACCTTTGATCGCCGTCGCGAACATGCACCAGCGGCAGACTCAAGATACTCCTCAAACTCATGCCGCTGATCTTCTCGCACCCGCAACTCCCCAAGTTTTTCACTGGAGATGTTCTCAATAGCCAAAGTCTTCGCGGCCTCCCGAACTCTCTGAGATCCTTTGTTCAAGACGGCGAGTAGCTTGATATTGGGAGAAAGACAGGGATGCAATTGAGCGTCTGACTCGAAGTCAGCTACTATTAGAAACTTGCCATTTTGATTTGGTATCCAGGCACAATCCCGAAGAAGCTTTCCAGCAACAGAAATTTGCTCTTCGGTTTTCGTTTCCGCCGAGGGAAAGTGCTGTTTCGAACATTTTTGCACCGTTCCTTCGATCCGATTTTCCCATGCGGAAAGGAAAAGATTCCAAACTATCGCCGACCGATCAATACTTGGATTTTCTAGTGCATTTTGCAGCCCGGAAACGTCCCACTCAGGATGAAATCCTCGAAGCCCTCGTATGTGCCAGCCCCAGGATGCAGTAATCGGGACCGTCTCGCTCATTTCATGAGCGTTCATTTCGCGAGGACGACTCTCGTTGACACCTATTCGCAAAAACAAATCGTGAATCTCCGATTCAAGGTTCGGACAATCAGAATACTGATCGGAAACAAACCAGGCACTCGCATAGCCTTCAAAATATTTGGTTAAGCCGTCGTCCGGATAATAACACTCAGACGGCTTGCGAAACTCGGACTCGCCTGTCACGGCGTTGTTCGCGTAAATGATCGCGGCGTTGCAAAGTCCCTGGTAAATCCGGGGAAGATCTTTGCCAGTCTTGATGGCAGCGATACACTTTTTCAGATGTGAGATGTGAGTGGAGAATTGAAACGAAGGTGAACGTTTCGTGTATTTTGGAATGATTTGTTCTAATACCTCAGCTGATAGGCCCGGCATATCAAAACCGAGTTCTACGAGATACGAGCGGGCAGCAGCTTTTCGGATTGCCGTTGGAGAAACCGTCTTGAAACTAGATGAACCTGGACCTGGCAAAAACGCAGCAGGACTACCGCTTTGCGTCTTCAAAGGTACTTGCTCATTACTTGAAAGTCGCAGAATTGGCTTCCGTTCTGCAATTTCTCTCGCCGAATTTTTCCTTGCCATCTCTCCTAATGCACAGTAGAGTTCGCAAATCCATTTCGCGGATTGAGACTCAAGAAAGTCTTTTGACATTCTTCCAAACAATCGCTCTGGTCGTATAACGGCTTCCGTCGCGAGTCCATAATGGTGGGGCGGCGAATTGCCTTTGACGATCGCCTCCAAAGCCTTATGCAAATTAGGGGTAGCTTGTTCACTAACGTCGCTTGGTAGCCAACGAACGACCTCGTTTGAACCTTCTATCTCTGTGAGCTGCTTGTCGCTAAATAGCTTCATGAGGAACTGCCCTCGTGCAATACGTGCTTGTTTTCCAGAAACAAAGCCACCACTTGCCGCTGGCAATAGCTTTTCAGTCGCGACGAAATCGCGGACGCTCTGTGCTAAAGCCGAAAACAATTCCGGGCAATCGGATCTACTTTCATCGAGAGGAAGTAGCTCTAGTAATCGACAATCAAGTCGTTCTTGGCGTTTTTCCTGACGCAATAGTTCTTTGACCAAATCTGCTGCTTCCACCAGCAGCATTTTGTTGAAATCGTCGGTTAACCCGATCATCTCCCGGGCGGGCGTTGTACGAAACGGACCGTTGAGGACCAGCCCCATACCCGTCGAAATAGCGGTTGGAAAGGTGACAACTAAAGGAATGCTGGAAGCTTTTGGATCGCCGCTAATGTCCAGTTCAATTGCTAATTGAAGTGAAGGATAGCTCACGCTCTCAAACTCGATTGGTCGCTCGTAGAGTCGATACCTCGACTCGTAGGTCGGCGAATTGATCGCTATCGTGCTGTCACGCTTGTTGATTCGTGACCATGAAAGTGTTGACTTGGCCGAGATGAAGTTGATGCGTCGAAGGTATCGAGTGAACAGCAGCACGCAATTTTCAAGAGATTGAAACTTCGACTCGATGGTATCGCATGCGATGCTTGCGGATTTCAGATGTTCGCGAAAGATGAACTCAGGCTTTACCGCATGGTGATTGAAGGGTAAATCAAATCGGGTCGTACCGCTGCTATAGTCGTTAGGTTTCGGAAACGGACGAACTTGATGTAAATCAAAAATCTCGAAACACTCGTCGTCACTAATAATTCGTGGCGTTGCCGTGAATGTCA
>JAYTVL010000031.1:0-33956 GCA_043744075.1 Pirellula sp.
CATCCTCATCCACTTCCATGTGAACAGTGACAATTTCTCTTCCAAGTAGTGGCTCAATTTTTCTAAGCAAACCCGGGGCAATTTTCCAGAGCGACATAGATGACACGGAGGACTTCAGCGAAATCAGGAGCGACATTACAGAGGACCAGACGGAAGGTCAGGATGACAACCCCGTTCTCGGTGAGCTGCGTGAGGACGTGATTTTGCAATACACCCACCTCTACGTTTTCTTTTCACGCTCGAACAGAATGAAAATGATCTCGCTGCCCGGCGCAGAAACGAACCGAGTGGGCCGTTTCTTCCTTGGTGGAGCAAAGCACATCTTTCTCGACTTCTCACCGAGTTCGCAAATCCCAAGGTACTGATTTCCTTTTCCTCCCCCTTCGGTCGGAGTGAAGTCTATGGTCTTAGTACCAAAGAATTTGTCGCCATGACTTTCACTCACTCCCCATGCACCATTGCCACAATTTTATCCATTTCTGCGGCAGTGAAGGCCCGGCACGTAGTCGTGTGGACATTGCCCATTGCACCCAGATGCAGAATGGCGGCGGTCGCCGTTGCGTCATCGGGGGCTTTCAAGATGAGAAGGCCGTCGTGGTCGCCCAGCGTCCAGTAAATATCCTTGACTTTCGCACCCAGCTTCTTCGCCTCGGCCTTGAAGGTTGCCGTCCGCTTGGTCGTGTGGTCAATGTCTTTAATGCCTTGTTGGCTGAACTTGATGTTGGTGATGAAAGTTGCCATTGGTGAGTCTTCCTTAGAAAGGAGTATCGGGATCGAACGGTTCTCATCATTCTACCACAGCAGTTCGATCCTTCTTCGGTCTGGATGGCAGGTCAAGCAACGCCGTGTGTTTTCCGAAAATTCATGCCTTTCTCTTTGCGATGAACTGGACGACGGAAGCCAAACCAGTGTGGAAACTCCCTTCATTGACCTCGCGCTCAATCTCTTGAGAAAGAATCACCTCGCAATTTGGAAACGCCTCCTCCAAATCCGATCGGGCCATGAGTAGGTCTAGATCTTTGGGGCCTCCAGTATTTCGAGAAATCTGCGATTTGTGATACGCTTCCAGCAAAAAGATTCCACCCGGCTTTAGGCTTTGCTCGACTAAACGATATAGTCGCCGACGAATTTCGTTCGGTAGATGAGCAAAAATGGATATCACGGAACCAAAGCAATTCTCAGGCGGCTCATAAGTTGCTAGGTCCGTGACTTCCGTTTTTATGCTTACCCCTCGCGAATCGGCAAGCGTTATAGCTTTTGCGAGCCCTACTTCTGAACTGTCTACGCCGAGCACATCCAATCCGAGTGACGCTAGAAAGACGGCGTTGCGACCTTCACCTTCCGCTAGGCTAAGAACGGGTCCAGTGAGTAGCTTTGCATTCTCTGCGAGAAAGACATTGGGCAGAGTTCCATAGATATACTCGTCGCCACCATAACGCTCATTCCACATCATTGCGTCTGCCAACCAAAAGAAGTGTGTTCAAGCTGCGTGGTTAATTTTTAAGCCCGTTTCGCGAAAACCATTCATCAGACTGGCTCGGAATAAAAAACTGCCAACCAAATCGTAGGTGCATCCAGTAATGTCCATTCTACCCTATGCTTAAGATGCGCCGGAATCGTCAGATGATCTCCGGTCGTCAAGTGGATCGGTTCTTTATCGCCTTCGAGCAACAGCTTGGCTTCACCCTGCAGAACGATAACCCATTCAGCTTGATCTTGATCGTACCAAAAGCCTACAGGACTTGATTGACCGAATGAAATGATTCCATTTTTTCTCAAGATTCCAAGTTCCGATTCTCATGTTGAGGGACTAATTGTTATGCAGCCGACAGTTATTTAGAATACTTCACGGAAATTTGGTAGTTGCCCCGCTTGAGACACTCAACAGTTTAATTCTCGCTAAAACCAGAATCCCCACCAGTATTCTTTTAGCCATTCAATGAAACCGGAACCTAGAAAGAATCCAAGCAGTCCGCAGATTATCGCTCCAATCAAAATGGTATCACCCGTAAAGAATGGCGGATCGTCGAAAAGGAACATACAGGCCCCCAAGCCAATTCCTGCAACGGCGAGTGAGCCAAAAAATGTGCCGGCAACCACATTTCCAAAATGACTTTCGTCGTTCGACATTGGGGAACTCGCAGGAATTCTAAATTGAAGATTCTGTGTATTCGTGCAAGTTGCTTGATTCTTGGTGGCGAGTTACAAAAGCATTCGCCTGTGATGGTCTAACTATTTTCTGCCTTTGCTCGCCGATCCCGTTGACCGACCCGAGCTATCTCGAAATGCAGTTCGACTTTCACTGTCGATTGCCGATCCAGTCGAGCGACCGCTGGCATCTCGGAATGTAGTCTGATTTCTTGACTGACTTGCGGTGCCTAAGATGCTGCCACTCGACGAGCGGTACGCAGTATGATTAGTATCGGTAGTCGCAGTCTCAATGGTTCTACCGCTGGCGTCGCGAACCGTTGTCCTATTTCCAGAAGTATCCGCCGATCCCACTGTTCGACCTGAACTATCACGGAATGTAGTTCGACTACCCGATTGCGTCACAGATCCCTGCATCCGACCGGACGAATCGCGGAAGGTAATTCTGTCACCGCTTTGACTACCATTGCCTAAGTACCCCTGAGTCTTAGTTAATCCACCGCCTGTCGTACGAACTCCCTGCTGGGCCTCGATTGTACTGGCGAGACAGGTCATGGCGAGAAAACTGAATGCCAATGCAAGTCGAGGAAGCATTTCAAAAATCCTTTAGTGAAAGCAAGATGCAATCTTGCTATATAATACGCGAAAGCAGACGGCATTGGAAATGTTCAGCGGATCGTAGGGGCGGGAACAAAGCAGACCCAATTTAAATCCGTAGCATAATTTGGAGAAGTCGGCATGTATCTTCTGGCGTTGTCCCTCCCAATCCGTCAAGAAGTGCGGGATTCGTCCGATGTGCATCCAACAAGTATTCAGTGAAGTCGTTACTTTCTTTTTCCAAGATGCCCATTCGTATGGTGGATTATTTTCAGTTGGAATCACGTTGCACGATCGATAGCCAATGGATTGCTGATGAACCCTATGAACTCAACTGCGAAACCGGTTGTGCGTTTTGCTAGGGCACCTTGACCGCTCATCATCGAATGGAAGCCCTCGATCGTAAACAGACCTCGTTGGAATAGATCTCTTCCGAGTATATCGTAGAACTCTCGATTGTTCTGAAGATCCGGATATGCTGCTACTAGTATCTGGGACAGGCTTCCAGCGATCGACCACTGGGGAATCTGTTTCCCATGTTTTTGAAACCACATCGGTGGATTGTCAAAAAGTACCAGAATTCTCAAGTGCCATGGCGTCAACGTCTCCACGAGATTGACGAAAATCTGGCGTTTGGATTCGTCTGGTGGGTTGGGCATCGCGGCATTTAGCACTGCATTACGAAGTGCCTCTCGCTTTTCTTGGTTTGCTGTTTGCGCAGCCACTTGGGAAGCCTGCATTACTGTATCTATGAAGGCATCATTTGTACTTAGCTCATCTACAATGCAGCGACGTTTCTCTTCCAGCTCACGAAGCCCCGATGCAATCGCTTCCATCCATTCCTGCTGACGCCTCCGAATTGGAGGTTTGATTACCAAATTAAATAGTTCGACCGCTGCATTTCCAGGGATTGGCACTGATGCTATGCCTGCACGAGCGAGTGTATGCAGATGATCTCCGGTGGTTTCCTTTGGAATGCGTGTTAGGAAAACAAGCGATCTCTGCTTCCTACCTGTTCCAGGGCAAGTAGCACCGTTACGATCTCGCGGGCTTTCGATTTCAGGTCAGTTTCCGACGTGTCCTGAAGCTGCGTGACCACACTACGTTCCAAAATCCCCGTCCAAGCAGAGTGCAACCTTATTCCTAGTTGGTCGTCCACAAGCCCTATTTTACGAAGAGCTTCGAGATTCTTTTCAAAAGTAGCGACTGACGTTTTACGCATTTTCGCTTTTCCGAATTGTTGCACGAGCACTTCGATTAGATCCGCCGATAGAAGTATGCAACCCGAAAAGTATCCATCGCGATACATTTCGAGGCACTGCCTTATGGATGTCGCATAGTGACCATCGAGTCGTTCGTATGTCGCATAGAACTCCTGGAATCGATCAATGCGCGAAACGAGCTTCTTGGCATCATCCTTCTTCAGCGACCCTTCGATAGCTCGGCGTTCAAGCTTTGCAGTGTCGCGTTTCGGAACCAACTTTGGCTTGTCGATCTTCGTTGGCGTTTCGTCGACTGGGGCTTTAGGCTTCTTCGGCGACGCTGGGGGCTTCGGCTTGGGTTTTGCTTCAAAACGCGCTATTGGCGCCTTCTTGGCCAAGCCAACCATATCCATATCCAGACCTTGTCGGTGGATGACGAAAGGACCGCTCTGTCGAAGATCTGCGATTCCAATACTTAAGGAAAACGGAAATGATTCCGGGAGGCGCATCAACTGTTGTGCCTCGATCTCGTCTGCTGCACTGGAGTTCAATAGTGCCTCTAACAACCAAAGTTGTAACTCGGGAACGTTTGACTTCGTTTTTTTTGACAATAGGAAATGGCCTTGCGATTTTGTCGCTCGAAGCAATTCCCAGTCGACGAAAGTGTTCAGTAAGTATCTTGCGGCCAACTTGCTGGTGACGCGATCCCCCCAAGCAGTAACGATACGATCTTGAACCTGGGCTGTGGTGAAGTCATCTTGCAGCGCAAGTAGCCGTCCGACGACCTCAGCCGTGTCTCGGAAGAATGGGTACGCCAGCGCTGACATGCCCCAATGCAGCCAAATGCGGTCATGTCCAGAAATGCGAGGTAACAACTCTAAAGCGCGATCTCGCAATGACAGTCGCTCAGGAGGTATGGTGCTCCATATTCGTAATATTATGCCGATAGCCTTTGCCCGTGATTCTTTGCCGGGCAGCTCATCTTGTAGGTGTTTCTCCATGAAAGAGCGCAATTCATTATCGTCTTTCTTCAATGCAAGACGATCCAAAGCGGCGTCCAACCAAAAACGCTTTATCTTTCTATCTATTCCAACAACCTGCCTCATGGTCCCTCCCTGGTTATGGTCACGAATGGCACCAAGACTTCTTCCATCGAAATCCCGCCGTGCGATACAACTTGATCGCCTTCATTCGTGAATGCCTTCAGGTTGCCTGGAAACAAGACATAGCGAGATGGCGGCAAGCCTTGATTGTTCCATCGTTGCGATTCTGGAAACTTTGCTGCGACCTCGTCTAGAAACTCGACGTTGTCGTAAACTCGAACTCGCTTGCCCTTGGTCTCGACTAGCACACCCTCCTTGGGATTGCCGATGCCTTCCGCAGTTACGTTGCCGTGGTCGGCGGTTAGATAGATCACAAATCCATCCTGTGAGAGTCGCAGCAGCAACTGTTGCAGGTGACCCTGCGATGCCCATAGCCGAACTTGGTTATGCATGCCGGCCGTTTGCAGCTGCATGCCATGCATGATGTTGTCGACCTTGTTCCAAATAACACCGAGCACTGCTAGCTGATGATTCTCAAGCGCAGCCTCGAGCGACGGATCGGTTGGGCCATCCAAATTCGTCACTAGATCGACGCTGGCACGCTTAACCCCCTGGTCTTCCCAGAAACGTAACCAGTGAGATTTTTCTTTGGTTGTCGTTGCCAACGAATCAGAGAAAAACAACGGAGGCTCGCCGGCGAAAATGGTCTGACGAGTAACTGTTGTTAACGTCGGCACCCATGCAAAAGCGGATGACTCGTGGAATCGCCATGTGCTGTCAGTTGATTCCAGGCTCTTCTTCAACAACAACCACTGGTCCAATGCCAGGCCATCGAGCACAACCAGCGCGATTTTGGAATGCTTCTTGCGATTACGTTCGAAGGCCATGTAACGTGAAATCTGGTGCACCATGACAGGCGACTGCTGGTAAGGCAGGTTGTACAACGAACCATACCGCTGCATCATCCATTTTCCGAACTGGTTCTCTACGGATGCGTGTAGGGATGCCCACGACGATCGATCCTCATCGCTGAGCGCTTGGTCCCACTCCCATCGCAGGACTATCAACTCTGCCCAACGTTGCCCGGCTTGTTGCCATTCCTTATGCGATGCATCGGGTCCTGGGATGCTCGCTTCGAAGGTTTTCTTCAAGCCGTGGTAGCGGCGCACCGCGTCACCTTGTGCGTCCTGCCGTATGCCAACGTGTGCCCATGCAGGAACCGCGTCGACGCCAAAAGCAACGATCGGCGACAGCGATCCTTCGAGAAATAGCGTGTCGACGTAGGCGCGGATATCCTCGTGCTCGAATGGTATGCGTACCGGAAAAGGGGTCAGACCCCGAAAACCGGAACGGCCCATAGGGTGCTGCGTATTTTCGGGGTCTGACCCCTTTTCCGTAAATGAACGAGACTCAGAAACCATCGAATGCGGACCTCCATGCGCCCCTTCGCCTCCAACCTCCCGCGGCGCGAAACCCGCAAGGAATCCTTTCCACTCATCTTGGACAAAACGTAGGAAGTGGTCTCGGCTCTTCAGGATAGACGGCATAGGCCAATCTGCGAACTTTGAATTGTTTTTCAAACTTTGTTGCAGGTGATCGACCAGCAAGTCAGGCAATTGCACGTTTCGAGAGTGAATCGAGAGCAGAACCTTCATCAGATCCACAGGCGTGCTGATAAGCGCAGCCACGATGCGAAAGCAGTGCATCAGCACGAAGTCTTTGGTCTCTCGTTCCGATAAGGAGCTGCCATCAATAGACGGGTATGCTTGGGCGATGGCATCTAAAAGCGAGCGGTCTACCTTCTCGATTACCGAGTAGTTGAGCTTCGGAAAGAGCTGATGCAGGGCAAAACTCAAATGCACGCCCGCCCTGAGCAAGTCAAACGGCAAGTTGTCCAGTTGCTGTTCGCTCGATCTTAAAACTACGACCAGGTCAGTCTTCTTCCGCTTGTCCCACTGACTTCGATACTGCGACTCGTAGGCATAGCGGAAACTGATCGAGTCATCAAACGGGATGAGATCAAATCCACGCTCACGAATTGCAGAAAGCATTCCTTCTTCGGTAAGCAAACCATCAGGATCTGCGACCAGGGTCAGCCTGGATACCTTGGGTTTAAAATGTTTCAGAATAGAGTCACGCCAATTAGCCATGTTCTGCCTCCACCCGCAAAATCAACACGGGAAGCAGTTCAGGCATAATCTGTTCACGCTTGCGCAATGCCTCCGTCCAGACGCGGACATCCTCATCGAGCAACTTCATTCGATGCTGACGAACCTGAGATAATCCAAGTCTGCCGAGCGCATCGCGGCGCATTTGGAATGCGTATTCGCCCTTCTCTCGTTCGCGTTTAAGTTGTTCCTGGTGACGGTCATAAAGTTCACGGTAAGCATTCTCACCCAGTCGTTCGGCATTCGCTCGAAGGCGGTCGTAGATAGCACGCGACTCATCAGCACTCGGAAAAGGGGTCAGACCCCGAAAACCGGAACGGCCCGATGGGTGCTTTGCATTTTCGGGGTATGACCCCTTTTCCGTGCCAATTAACTCAACCGCTGGCGTTTCCTCCATCAACGAATCCCAGATATGTCGAGCCGTCGTCGAAAGATTGCGGCCGTCGTCGTGGTGAAAGATTGGAATGATTTTCACCTGGCGAAAAGACTGACCGCCCGTAACGTCAGCAGCTTGATCAACAATGCCAATGCGCCACAACGACCAATACCCGACAACGCCGTCGGCTAAATCTGCGAAACGTACGCGCGGGATCGGATCGGTCGCGGACACGCGGGGTAACTGGGCCACTAGGCGGCGAACTCTTGGCTCCTCCAGGCTGATGTGACGCAGACCTTGGTCTTGTGCATCGCGACTTCGGAACGACACACGATCCATCTGGTGGCCATCCGGCCAGCGGAGCGAATAAGAAAACAAGTCCTTGGTTACCTTTCCCCCTTCTCCTCGAAGAAAAGTGGTTGTCATACGTTCGACCCAAAACGGTAATGGGTGATGACTCAGTTGTTGGACTACCTGTGGATCGAGAACGGTGTCACCATAAAAAGACCGACCACTTCTTTCACACTCCGCCTGTTCGCGAACTTGCATGGCAAGTGCGTTCAGGTTGGAATCGATACTCTTGGGGTCGATGATCGCTTGCGCGTAGAACTTCTCAAACATCGCGCCGTTTTCAGTGGAATCAAGCACATCCTGTGTCTTGCTGACTCCGAACTCTTCAAGGATCTTCGAAAGCTTTTCTTCGAGCACTTCACGCACTCGCAATTCCACGCTCTCCTCGAAAATCAAATTGAACGCCTTCACTGGATGCTTTTGACCGATACGATCGACGCGCCCAATCCGCTGCTCGATTCGCATCGGATTCCAAGGCAAGTCGTAATTGATCACGATATGTGCGAATTGCAGATTCAGGCCTTCGCCACCGGCGTCGGTCGAAACAAGGATGCGAGTCTTCTGGGCGAACTGCGTCTGCACTTCGCGACGTACATCGAGATCCATCGAGCCATTGAGACAAACCACGGAGAACCCGTGATGCTCTAGAAACTCTTTGAGCATGCTCTGCGTTGGAACAAACTCCGTGAAGATCAAGTACTTGAGTTCAGGATTGTTCTCGGCACGCTGATTCTCGTAGAGGATTTCTAGCAGCGTCTCTGCTCGCGCGTCTGGCCCTTGGGCTTGGCAGCGGCGTGCTAGTTCGAGGAGCAAAGTGACCTCCTCTTTCTCGTTCTGCAAACCGGTCAGGCGTCTGGCGAGCAATTCATCCAGCTGCTCTTGGCTATCGCTGTCTTCCATCAGCCGCAACGCGTTAGCGTCCGGTTCCTCATGGTCGACAAACCGGGGGCTAACGCCCTGCGGCTGATCAGTCAATGCATCGAGTCTTTTCTCCAGCGCTGATGCGACCGCAGAAGTGCTGCTGGTCACTAACCGCTGCATGAGGATCATCAAGAAGCCAAGGTACTGGCGATTCTGCTTGATCGCTTGGTTGTAGCCAATGCGAACATACTCCGTCACGGACTCATACAGTTGTCGCTGCAACGCGTGTTTATCCACCCAGCGTACAGGTACCAGCTTGGTCGACCTAGGCAAGAACAAAGGTTCGCCTTTATCGTTGATGGCTCGACGTTTGTCCGTGCGAATGATGAAGGGTGCGACTTTTTCTTTGCGAATTGGAGCTGACGCAATGAACTCTTCCTTGTCCAGCAACGCCATGATCCGCTGGAATCCATCTGTCTTGCCCTGGTGTGGCGTAGCCGAGAGCAGCAACAGGTACGGCGCTGCCTCGGCAAGTGACTTACCAAGGCGATATCGAGCCACTTGTTCCGTACTGCCACCGAGTCGATGGGCTTCGTCACAAATGATCAGATCCCATCCGGCATCGATCAAATCCCCGATCCGTTCTTGGTTGTACGACTCCAGCTTTTCATTGGACCAACCACGACGTCGTTCGATAGGCTTGATGGAATCGACCGGGCAGACGACTTGATCGAACTGACGCCAGACGTTGTCCGTGCCCGTCAAATTGCGCCACGTCGAGAACTCGCTGGGCGTCAGTAGACGGAATGGTTCGCCGAAATGCGTTTGCATTTCCTGGACCCACTGGGTCACCAGTCCCTTGGGGGCGACCACTAGAACTCGCTTAACCAGGCCTCTCAATTTAAGTTCGCGAAAGATCAAGCCCGCCTCGATCGTCTTGCCCAAGCCAACTTCATCTGCGAGCAAGAAACGAACGCGATCTCCAGTGACCGCACGTGAAAGTGCGTGGAGCTGGTGAGGCAAAGGGATGACGCCTGCTTCGAGAGGAGCAAGGAGAACATCCTGAGTCAATGCATCCGCGATCTTCGCTGCTGAGATGGTGTACAGGATTCGGTCCAGACTGATCCGTTCGTCCGTTTGCGCCGCAGAGAGCGATTCCGCTGGCACCCGTTCCATGGCACCCAGCCGTGGCACCCAGACTTGGTACACAGCGCGACCCCAGACGGTTTCCACATCCAAGATGCGAACTGACTCACCATGGGTTGAACTAAATGCCCAGTCGCCAACAGCGAACATATTCCGCGAATCATCAGTCATCCAGGTTTTCTCACTTTTCCCTCACTTTTCCTCGTTTACTGAGCATTTCAGGGGGTATTTGACTCGAATTCCTTACTCCAACGCCTATTTGCCATCGAACTTCCGTGGACTTCCGTGGACTTCCGTGGACTTCCGTCGAACTTCCGTCGAACTTCCGTGGATTGCCGTGGATCGCCGTGGATTGCCGTGGATTGCCGTGGATTGCCGTCGATTGCCGTCGATTGCCGTCGATGGGCAAATCGACAAGTACTAACCATCAGGGACGATCAGCCACCAACGAGCGAACTTGCCGCGACCGCGAGAGCCAACTAACCCTAGTTCCTGGAGCAGTCGAAGTTCCGATCGAACGGTTCGCTCACTTGGGGTTTTGTCCGACGCAGCGTAGAACTCGGGAAAGGTCCACTCCCTCCTACCGCTCAAAATCTTCAGGATTTTACGATGTCGATCCGTAAGATCGCGGCCAACTCTGGTTGGAGGCACATAGCTGCCTGACGGGAACGAGACCGTAAAGTTGCCAGCTTGTTCTGTAAATTGAGGTTCGGGATAACCACCATCCAGGCACGACTCAACGATTTTCTGAGTGCCGCGACCCCACTTCTCGATCAGCCCACAGCGAAAGAATACTTCCGCGATAGTCGGGTTTCTCGGTAGTGAAGCGTGGTCGCGCTTTAAATCGTCGATTGAAATCCCGGCGGGTAGCAGACCCGAACTGATAATTTCGACGCGATCGTCGAAAATCGCGACGTGGACTGCACCGCCCACGATGGAGTAGTCTCGATGGCAAATCGCATTGACCAATGCCTCGCGGAGTGCGAGATAGGGATAAGCCGGTCGGTCTTGCCGTTGTAATTTGTTTTCCACAAAGGTTCCGCCGACTGGGATATGGCGACGCAAGAAGAGCTCGGCTTCGTCGAGCAATCGAAACGCGTGGCCGTGGAACTGTCGTTGATCAATGAAGTCACCGAGCTTACTGACGCCACTAAAGCGGGCCATTCGCAATCCACATTGTGGAAAGTCCGGTATCACATCCGTCGCGAACAATACAACGCCTGCTCTTTTCAAGCAGCCTTCGGCAGACAGTTTGAACTTGGCCAACGCATCAGCGAAGCTGGTCGGTTTGTGTTCTATACGACCACATTGAAGTGCTTCGTTGAGAACACGCTCAATCACCTGCGAATCCACTGAATCCAATGGGTATCGTGTGGCGGGTTGGTCCTCCCAGCGATGTTCGGCATGACGACGTTCAAAAATTCGTCGTTCGAACTCGGCTTGCGGCATCCTAGATATCGTATTCCCGATACGCTGATAGGCCCGCCCATCGAAGCAATAGGGAGCATCTTGGTGAACCGAAGTAGCCAGCACGATGACTTCCCGTTTGGAATCGACTTTGACGCGAATCTGCTCGATCCGCACGGATGGCTCAATCTTGCGAATCGCATTGGCGATGTCTTGAAACGTGGAATCACCTGTTTCTTGCCCCACGATTTTCCCGGCGTTATTAACACCACAAAGCACCTTGCCGCCCGAGCCATTCAAGAAACCACAGATCGTCTCCATCCCGCCATGGAGTTCGCCGGTTGTTTTCTTGAACTCGATCTGCTCCCACTCTCCCCCTTTGGTTTCCGCGATAAGTGCTTCGAGTTCCTGGACGGTCATCAATTCAAAACCAGCCATCAATGAGGTCCCCCAGCGATGACATTTTTCTCCCAGACTTCACCCAGACTGTATTCATCTAGCCACGCGTCCAGCTTCTCCGCATCCGGTCTTGAAAACACGGAGCCGTTTTCTGTGCGGTTGACGACGATCACATCGTTAGGATCGAAGTGGTCGAGGAAGGTACTTGACTGAGTGCTGACTAAGATTTGAGTGTGCGCAGCCGCTTTGTAGAAGAGAGCTGCGATCACGCTCAGTGCATAGGGATGCAATCCTAGTTCAGGCTCATCCACAACGATGAACGATGGCAATTTCTCTTCGGGCTGCAGGAGTAATGTAATCAAACAGATGGCCCGTAACGTACCATCGGATAACTGGTGTGGTCCGAAGAGCAGGTCCGATCCTTTCTCTCGCCAATTGAGAAAGATATCGCGGCCCTCGGGTTGTAGATCGAAGTCATCGAAAAATGGCGCTACCAACTGAATGGTACTGACGATTCGACGGTAAGCTGGGTTGCTATCGTTTCTTAACGCCAACAAGAATGGAGCAAGATTGGCTGCATCGTACATTAATAGAGAGTTATTGCTAACGTAGCTGGATTGTCGAACGCGCGCCGTACTCGATGTATCGTGGAAGTGATAGACGCGGCAGGTATTCAGTAGATGCCGGAAGATCTTGGCCGTGGCTTGGTTTTTATCAGCCTCTGTTCGCAACAGTGTTTCAAAATGCCCCGGCCCTAGTGACAGCTCTTTTTCAATGTCGGGCGACCCAGCTCTTTGAAATCGAAGCGTTTCCTCAGCGAATACAAGCGTATCACCTGCAGCATGAAACCAGCGGGCAATATAGTGACTGACGCCATTGTTCGTCGCGAACTCCAGTTCCGCGTGGATTTGAGGAGTCCGTTTTGGCCCCAGGGTTAACAGCGATTGCGCTCGACCGTTCTGGGCGATGAATTGCTGAAGTCGTTCACCCATCATTTCGTTGAGCAAACGAAAAAACGACACCAGACTTGACTTGCCCGCCCCGTTCGCACCGATGAGTACATTCATCGATCCAAAATCTATGGTCGCGTCTTTTATCGAATTGAACCCACGAAGGGTCAGCTTGGTTAATTTTGACATAGGAATTTTCCTATTTTTCGCCAATTAATAGCGAGGCATTATCGTAATACATAAGCAAAGCGGCGTCTTCCTGGATCACAGCGTCTGGAATTCGTTTCGCGATCTGAACGATCGTCGCATAGTCCTTTTTCTGCCACGCATCCTTGAATCCCGCTCGCAATGCTTCACTGCGAACTACCTTTAGTTTACCCTTGATGTCCAAATACTCTTGGAATTCCTTTACGAGCGCGCGGTTTCTGATGTGTTCTAGGTCAGTCTCTTTTTTGGGATCAGGAACGCGCCATTTACCGTCCGCTGACTCAACGAAGTTCTCTTCCAAAATAGTTCGCAACTCCAACGGCTGCTCATGTTTCTCCCAAACTCGCTGAGCCTCCTTCATGTAAATGGGTTGCAGATTTTGGTATGACATTGCATCCAAGCAAAGTTGTTGACGAACCCATTGTATGGCACTCTTCTCGTCGCTAACGAACAGTTCAGCTTGCGCTAACCCGCTGACTTCAATCCTTCGACGATCGTACTCAGCGACTTGCTCGGGCAAGAAGAACATACCATCCCTCTCAGGAAATCGCTGGAGTAGCCCAATGTGAAAGTCACCAGAATCCAGCGGAACTGCGTAGCCTCGCTGCACATGAAAAGCTACCATTCGATCATACAGAACGTACTTTTGCCTTTCGACCACTGACTCCATACGATCGCTGTTAGCAACGAACGACGGGACTTGCCGTAAATGAGAACGCACGAACTCCCAGGCTGAATCATCGCTCCCAAGTGTCAACATGAACTTTTGTTCCAGTTCAACACTTGGCCGATAAGCCGAAATAACCAAATCTTGCTTCACCGCTGTCAAAGCGGTTGCTTGTCGGTATGAAGACTGCTGTTTATCCAACGTCCGTACATCAGCAACTACAAAACCCGCAGATGACATTGCCTCTTGGATGGCATTCCATACTGAATTGTGCGAGTTATGGAATACGACAGTCATCCACCTTCCAGGTTTGAGCACCCGGAAGTATTCACGAAAACTAATCCGCATGAGGTCTTGATACTCGTGAAGAGATTTCTTCTTTGCTTGGTCGATGATCGCTTCCGACACAGAATTCGTCCAGACGCGGTGCCACGATTCAATTAAGAAATTTAGGTCAGCGTAATAGATGTTCTCTCCGAAAGGAGGGTCTGTGAAAATATAGTCAATCGAACAATTTGGAATCTGAATTTCCGAGCAAGATGCAACGGACACCAATGTACTCGGTTGCCTCGGCCATGACTCCTTCAATGCGCTTACGAGGCGTTTGTACTTTCCAGTTAGGATGTACCATGGAGAAACTTCAGAGGTTTGCGATGGGACGTAGTACACGCCGTTAAGGTAGCGGTTGACCTGAGAGAAATGCGTAGGACCGTAGCGGTTTAATATTGATAGCCCCCACACGCATTGCTCCACCATATAAAGCATGAAGTTCTTGTTTCGGCGATCCCGTACCGCAGTGGCGAGCCTCCACATCGTTGACAACGAAAGCAGCTGGCGAGGAAAGAAGAAATGATGGAAACGATGTACGCCATAGTCTGCAATCTTCACTCGTTCATGAGTCATGTGTGCATATGGGAGTTCATTCGTTGGGAAGAAATCATTAATTTGAAGATTACCTACCTGTTGAAGTAGTCGAACGTCCATTTCATCTGGCTTCTTTTCGTGCTTTGTCTTTCCCACGGAATAGTTTATGAGCGCTGGCGTCCTACTGTTGCGGAGATACGCTTCATTTGTGTAAGAATCAAAAAACTGCTCCTTCTTTTTCTGTAATGACCGCTTTGAGACTTGTGCGCCGCAATGCGGACAGGGAAACTGTTCGCGAACTTTCTTATTCACCGGATCTAGGGACTCGTTAACATAGTTGATCTCCGAACCACAATCAGGGCATATAAATACTTCAGACCAAACCACGAAATTCAGGCGATAAGTGTCGCCGGTTGTGTGCTGTGTTTGGTAATGCTCCGCCAACTCGGCATCAATCGCATCAAAGAAAGTCTCAGCCTCTTTCTCGAAGGCCGATGTCTCGATAGGCACGTTGTAGTTATACGCAATGAATGAAGCGACAGGAGAAAGGTCCGAGAGAATACAAGGCCGTACACCCCAACTAGGCATCAACATACCTGTGCGCCGGCACTGTTCTTCGATTTCCAACTTCAAGTCTGTAGGAGGAGCAGCACATAGCTGTGCTGCAACGCCAGTCATACCTGATCCACAAAAGCCATCGAGCACTAAATCTCCCGGCTCTGAATAATGGAGGATGTACTTCACAATTGCGCGAGGTGGAACTTTGGTATGGTACGAATGCGCGTTATACAATTGATCGTTTTTGCCTTCAGAGACATCTGTTGCCATTGGCTCTCGCGAGTACTTATCAGTCGAATCGAGTGTTTTGCCATATTCTTTAATGAAGTCTATGGCGAACGGATTAGGGCATGCCGTATAAAAAGGCGGATCGGACAATGCGAGGATGTCTTCGTCATCACCGATTGGGAATCCTTCGATCTTTCGAAATTCCGGATCCTTTAGCTTTTCACGTAAGCGTTCTGTGAAGTACTCGCGGCGTGCGTCATCATTCGGGAATGACATGCCCAAACATTCCACCGGTTGGGACTTACGGTATTCATAGTTCACATCAAAGAGTTTGCCAGATCCGGCTGCGCCGGGAACGAGCGATTCTTCGAACAGCTGTTCTTTCTGCGTTTTTGCTGCCTTCTTCGCCATGACGTTTAACCTTCGAAAAGAATCTTGTTGCGTGCTATTTTTTCGATCGCAGCAGCGTCGATGCTGCCGTCGAGTTCGTCTTCAAACGTGATGACTCGTTCGAGATATCCGTTGTTTTCATACCACTGTCGCTTGCGCTCCCACGCTTCACGATAGGATGGAATCGCCAGCATCCCTAAGTGCTCCCAATAGAACGTGTCGCCTTCAAAGCTGACTGTGAAATCAGGAAGCCGGAAGTCGTGCGGATCGTTGCGCGAAGACAGTTTCTGTGAGTACGCACAACCGATGCTGGAGCACCCGAGCGTATCGACTACGATCAAATCCGACTTGTCAGTCAACCATGTCAATGGGCTGGCATTCACTCACGACCCTCCTTTTCGAGATACTTCCGCCCGAGGTTTGTAATCTGATACTGTTGCTTCGAACTTCGAGGCTTATCGGGAATGGTCATTTCGACTAACCCAGCATCGAGCAGAGGACGGAGGACTTGGTCCCGAAATTTCGTTCGATTACTACGCCCACTTCCTTCCATTAATTCGATGATTGAACGCGCACGCGTTGAATGCTTTAGGACCTGTACTTGGTCCCGACTTAGTTCCGACTTGGTCCCGACTTGGTCCCGGCCTGGGACTAAGTCTCGTTGCGGGCCAATCTGTGCAATGAACGTTACAACGACACTTCCACCACGAATTTCGAACTTCGGCACGGCAATCTTGTATCGAGCACATTCTTCGAGAACACGGTTCGTACCTCGCCCCCACGTCTCAACTGCGCCAGCTCGATGGAATGTTTGGGCAATGAGCGGGTTTCGCAGAATCGATGGATGTGGACCGCTGAGCATCTCTGTCGTAATCCCTTCTGGCAACGTTCCATGACTACAGACTTCAATACGATCATCAAACAACGCAATCGATACGTCCCCACCGGGATTGGAGTAATCGCGATGCATCACTGCATTCAAGATCACCTCACGTAGCGCGTGAGGCGGCACGGCCAATCGATCTTCCCGTTCGATCCTTCCTTCAACAAAATGGCCGGAAAGTGGTAAGGTTCGATCAAGAAAGGCCATCGCTTCGCGAACTATTTTGAACGCGTGCATGTACTCTTGTTTGCTATCCAGAATGTCACCGGTAATGTTGGTTCCACGGAATCGACCCAACTTAATACGCCCTTGCGGGTAGTCGGGTAAAAATTCTGTACCATAAAGAATTTGGGCGGCTTGAGTCAATTCGCCATTGTGTCGAAGACCCAGCCGATCCAAGATATCGACAATATCCATGCTTGTGCCAGCCGAGATACGTCGGGATTGGATGCCAGCTTCACGAGTCCGCAGAATTTCTTCGTAATCCAAATCTTGCAAACGTACGCCCACAGCAACTTGATTCTCCCAGCGACGAAGGACGTGACAGCGTTGTAGCAGTAGTTGCTCGTATCGCTGTTGTGGCATTCGCGACGTAGTCGTTCCTACCCGCTGATAGGGACGTCCGTCATAGGTGAAAGGACTGGCGTCAGCAATGCGTGGTGCATCAAGTACGATAACTGAATTTCGCGATTTAGGGACTGGAAGAATGCAGTGTTCAATGGGCGCTGGCGGTTCAAAGCGATCAAGCATCCGTGCCAGTTCTTGCTGTGTGGAGTCGGCAACTTGTTGCCCTACGATCTCACCGTCGGGAGCGACGCCTACGATGACTAGTCCACCTTTGCTATTGAGCATACCACAGAGCGACTCCCCGGCGCGCGGAAGCTGCGATGTCGATTTTTTGAATTCGACGGTATCAGATTCACCAGCCCGTGCGATGGCTTCAAGTTTTACAAAATCAATATCGGTCATTATTCACCGTTGATTGCCCATGACTTTTAACCGTCGAGAAGAATCTTGTTGCGTGCTATTTTTTCAATCGCAGCAGCATCGATGCTGCCGTCGAGTCCGTCTTCGGACGTGATGACTCGTTCGAGATATCCGTTGTCTTCATACCACTGACGTTTGCGTTCCCACGCTTCACGATAGGATGGAATCGCCAGCATCCCTAAGTGCTCCCAATAAAACGTGTCGCCCTCAAAGCTGACTGTGAAATCTGGAAGCCGAAAGTCGTGCGGATCGTTGCGAGACAGAAGCTTCTGCTCGTATTCGTAACTCGCTCCGAGTCGCGTTAGAATGTCGGCGATAATGACTTCGGATTTAGATCGGACCAAGACACCTTTACTGATGCGATGGATCAAGTGGCTCGGATAATAGTGCTCGACGTCATCGGGGCGCACTGCTAACACGAACAAGTTCGAGTTGCGCATCAATGTGTCGGATGCGGCTGGATTGCGTAGCGATTCCAGAATGCGAGTGTCTCGCTCCAACAGCAGAACGATCTTCTTTCGGAAACGCGTTAGGCCTGTGTAAAGGAGCTCGCGCGAGAGTGTTGTGGCCTTTGAGGGGAGCACCAGGAAGACATAGTCGAAGTCGCTGCCTTGTGACTTATGGACTGTCAACGCATAGGCCAATTCGAGGTTCTCATCGACTTGGTTGCGGAAGTAGCGGTAGGAGACTTCAGGCTGGGTCGAGTACTTTACGTCGAGATAGTCGGAGTGGGTATAAGTCACCAATCCGATCTCGCCGTTGGCCACGTAGTTGAGGTTGTTGTCGCCCAGGGGCCAGGCCTTGGCTCCTCGATTGAATTTCTGCATGACCTTGTCGGTCCAGACAATTCGCTCTTCACCAAACGGTTTCTTGAAACCCTTGGCCTTCAACAAACTGGCGCGGTACTTTTGCTGAACGCGGCGATTGAGTTCGATCGTGCCGTATTCGTGGTTACGCACGGGACTGAGAATCTGCCAATGCTCGGCATGGGTCGGCTCGGGTCGTTTGGTGTCCTCCACGCCCAGACTCTGGTTCAGGGAGCCATAGGCGTTCGGGTCGTCGGCGACACCTAACAACTGCTTCATGCGGGCTGCAAGGACCGCTTCCATCTGCCGGGAGTCGTTCCAGAAGTGGACTTCCAGGTCTCCCTCGACGTCCTGACGTGCGGCGCGGGATAAGAGAGCGTCATCGTCGGGACCTGGTTCTTCGCGCAAATAGCCGTCGGCCAACTGGAGGGCGAGGCTGTTGTGATCTTCGTGCCGCGCTCGCTCGGTGAGCTTTGCCAGACATCTGCGCCGTTCTGGGGCTTGCTCGAGCCAGGCAATAATGTCGACAAAAGGGCGTCCAGGGCCGATCGGTGCGAGTTGATTGGGATCTCCGACCAGAATCAGCCGCTGTACTTTGTTCAAGTCGAGGGCACGCATCAGTACACCGAGCAGGTCCATGGGGATCATGGATGCTTCGTCGATGATGACGGTTGGCGTTCCTCGTTGTTTGCCTCCTTGGTAACGCAGTTGAAACGTCTCTGGGTTCAACCAGTCGTGACGCATGAGGAATTGATGGATCGTAAACGCATCGCGTACGCTACCGTCGTCGCGTTTGGTGCGATCCATCAAACGGACGCGGGCTTTGCCTGTCGGGGCCAATAGCAATAACGGCTGTTTGCCGTGCAGTTGTTCCAGCCCTTTGAGAAAGACTTTCAAGACGCTGGTCTTCCCCGTGCCGGCTCGGCCGGTGAGGATGCTGAATCGTCGATCGTGAAGTGTCTTCAGGGCCAACGCTTTTTCTGCTTGGGCGCGTCGTTCGACTTCCCCGGGTAGATCGGTTCCACCTTTGCCAAATTCGAATTTGAGGATCTCTTCCCAATTCCAATCACTGGGAGCCGGATCATTGGTTCGGTTGACCATGCGATTCAGTCGACCGCGCAGTTCGGATTCCAGGTCAGACAGATAGTCGAGCGCGACGGTGTTTGGCTTGTGGTCTAGTTGCAGGTCGAACCGCTGGCGATAGTAGGTCGCTTGGCCACGAATCAAATCGGGGTCGGGTTTGCATTCGCGGCGTTCTGGGAACAGCGATTCAATTTTGGAGACGAACTGGCCAAAGGTGATCAATGTGTCGCCTGCATCGGCAGCATCGCGCATGATTTGGATACCGGCCGCTCGCACTCGACGCGGATCGTCGTGTGGACAATCTTCGATGTTCGTCTGGAAATGCGCAGCGGCTCCTTCGGGACGCATGCCGCGATCGATGGTTTCCAAAGCCACTGGCGTTGAGTCTTCACCTCCTTGATCGGTTTCATAGATCAAGTACGGATTTGCAATGATCTCCTCGTCCGATGCGGTGATGCCGGCTTGGGCACGCTGATTCGGATTGGCAATGCGAGCTACTTGGTCCGGTGTCAATTCGAACCGCAACAGACGCTTCAGTAGGTCTCGGCGTGATTGTGTGTAGGAGCTCCACCGGCTGGCAGCGGTCTTCATACCCTGCACATAGCGAGGCTCTTCACACGGGGTACGGCCTTCGAGGATAGCTTCGACGTATTCCCATCCGTTTTCGCCTTTGGCATAGCGGGGCGAGAGGACTTGTCGTTGAAAAGATGTACCAAGTCGATTGCCGAGATACTCCAATACACTTCCTGCGCCGGGGAATGGTCCACGACTGGTCCAGACTTCGGCCAGCACGTCGTTCAGCCAAGCGATCTGGTTTTCCCAATCGCCTGGTACAAGGTTCTCGTCATGAACCGCCTGGGCGGATTGAAGCAATCGTTCGAGAACGCAAACGGCAACGTCGTCGGATACATGATCGGAGACAAAGGAGAAGCTTGCCATCGCGCCGTCTGGGACCGGGCATTTGATGTAGTCGAGCGAGTGTCCTTTACGCAAGTATTCTTGATAGGGCAGTCGGAATCCCTGTCTCGGAAAGTCATGGGTGACACAACGGGTCCAGACCGGCTGCTCTTCCGCTCGGATTCCTTCGACGTGGCCGAAGAAGACTTGATCGTGAATGTGGGTGATGCGGCCGACGCCGACCAAGAGTCGTGTGACTTCCTGGTCGACGGGATTGCCATGGTTGCAGTAGAAGAAGACCAGGGACGACGCCGGCTGTAGTTTTCTCCAAAAGGCGTCGAGTAATTTGATCTGCCGATTCGCTTCGTAAATCCACCCAGTTGTTTTCTCTGGATCAGTGGGACCAGCGATCTCCAAATTCTCGTTGTCGATGATCTGGCGAAAATTCTCTTCGCGCATCCAACGATAAGGGGATGGAAAGAATGAATAAGGGTACGCTTCCTCGGTGATCGGCGCGAGTTTGCGACCATCGATCGGATCGAAGTGGGTAATTGTGAATGGTTGGTCTGAGAAGACGTTCGGATCGCGAGCGCAGGGTGGAAGTCGGCCTTCTATCTTCCCTAGCCATTGGCCTGCATTGGCTTCCTCGAATTCATCCTCTCGGGGAGCTTCGCGGATATGCCGCAGCGCGATGCAGGAACTGTTGCCATGCGGATGGTTGCAGATTCGTCCATCCCAGCCTCGATCATGCCATACGAGTCGTGTCGATAGGTGCGTGGTCACATCGCCCCCTTCGTTGCCAGAATGGGCTGAGTTTGGTCAGTGACTAAGTTCACAGGATGTCGGCGAGGTTGGTCAGTGACTAAGCTGGCGGGCGGAATGCAAGTCATGGATCCTGCCGAAACGACTTGCGGGGTACTTGCGGGGTACTTGCGGGGTGCTTGAGGGGTGACTTGGGGGGTGACTTGGGGGGTGAAATCGAAGGTCGCGAAGACAATAGGATGGTGTTGTTTGTGGGGTTCTGACAGTCTTAGCCCGAAAATGCCTGGGTTTGGCGCATATTTGGCGTATAAGTGGTGCATAAGTGGCGTATAGCTGGAAACAGCCACAAAGACCGTTTTGAATTGCTGGCACTGGCCGAATATCGCGTCGCCGGTACGAGCGAAAGTTGCGAGTGTAGCGAGGCTATGCGCATCTATGCGCATCTGGGCGCAACTATGCGCAATCGGGCGCAATTGGGCGCAATTGGGCGCAATTGGGCGCAATCGGGTGTTTCTTGTAGAATTACCTTGCATCATTAATCCACCACTTTGCGCCGACTCCGCGGCCACTTGAATTTACAAACCCAGCTTCCCGCAGTCGCCGTAGTTCCTTTTGCAATGTCCGGGGCGCTGGTTCGCCCGAGAGACGGCTCAGAATTTCGCTCAAAGCCAAAGTTTCACCTCCGGCAAGGATCTGCAAGACTTCTCGTTGCCGGAAGGTTAGAACATGCCCGACTGCTTTCGCCCGTTCGTTCCACCAGTCTTTTGCTGACTCTCCGTCGGTAACGGCTTCTGGTTTGCGAATAATCCCCACCATCTCCGGATGAATCGGCAGAGTAACCAAAAAATGGCTTCGGCTTTCATCGGTCGAGAAAATCGCTTCTGAAGAACCGTTTCGCTTCATGGCTCGCTCGATTTTGGGAAATCCAGTCCCTCGACCTTCGGTCAATTCGAGCTCCTTAAGCAGTTCACCGATCCGGCGATTTCTATAACGCCGCGGCACGACCCGTCCCGTTTGAAGCTGCTCGTTTCGAATCGATGGCTCCGGTCCTGGATAACTGACCATCTCGATCGACTCCGGGTTCACACGCACCTCAATTGGTTCGGGCGCATCATAACCGCGATGGTAGACCGCGTTGACTAGTGCTTCTTCAATGGCAGTGCGTGGGTAGTTCCAGAATCGAAGCGCTTCGGCTTGATCTGGAAGCTTGCGAATCTTTTCCACCAGGACTTCATTGTCTATGTAGCGGAGAGCCGAACGAATTTGCTCATGGATCGGTCCTCGGAACTTCTTCTCGATGATCTCGTCCCCGCCGGCACCATCGGGAAAAATCACGACATCGATCGTGGCACCTGGAAAGTATTTTGCAGGCTCAGGATTGAAGAACAATAGACCTACATTTCGAGGTTTCAAATACTCCGTGCCACCTTCGATGAGGTTCATTTGGCGGCACAAATCGATGAATGGCAGTTCCGCCGCCGAAGCAGCCAAGTCGCTGCCGATCTCTTTGAGGAAGGACTCAATTAGTGGCAGCTTCAAGTTGCTCAGTTCCGCTCGTGGGCAATACCGATCATCGAAGGGTACGGTCGCAGTCAAGCTAAGCAGCTCACGCATCTCATCGCTGTTTTCGACCACGGTGACGGTGCTGGCATAGCGACGAATAAAGTAGCGATACTCCTTGTGCTTTGCCGTGACATCCGAGGGGGCTTTGTAGGGCCGATTGGGACCGCCCGGTGCCCAGAGAATGACCAGGGTCTTGCCTTCGTATTCCACGATACTCAGATGTGGAAAGTAGGTGGGTTGAAACAGATTGCCGAGTCGTTGCAGTTCGCGCTGGATATGGTCCAGTGAATCAATATTGACACCGCAGGGTGGAAAGATTGGATTGCCGTCAGCATCGCAATCTTGACCGATCACGATGTAGCCGCCCCCAAGGTTCTCGAAATCATTGGCGAACGCGCACAAGGTGCGCACGATCGCCACCGGGTTCCAACCGGCTTTGAATTCGACTCGCTCACCTTCGATCGTTCGTCGGTACAGCAGATCCTTGATGTTGATGGGCAGTTCAGGCACTCAGCTAGTCCTTTCCGACTTCGTAGGACGCACCAGTTTGTCTTACCATACCAAGGCTCTCGTCGTGTGCGATGACAATACGCAGCTTAGCCGCCTCTTTACCGCTGGTAATGGATTGCACGAACTTTGCGAATCGAGACTGGAGTTGGTCAACTGTGCACGGAGCGCCACCGTCACTAAGCGTGTTGAGTAGCTCGGCCGGCTTGATGGAAATCGCAATCAGTCCCGACAACGCTGTTTGCATGCCCTGAACGAGTTCGTTGGCAATCTTGTCCGGCAACGTCTTTGACTTTACGAAACTGTTGACGGCGTCACGTTGATCTTCGGGCAAGAGCTTGATGCTCTTCTTGGCAGTTGGATCGTCTAGATTCTCGAGCAGAGTGCTGGTCCAATTCTCAAGCAGGCTGTCGAGCTGATTGTCGATTTGGTCCAAGATGGCGACACCACTAGCGCCCAGATTCTCTTCTTGCGGACGGAAGTTGCAGTGGGGGCAAATAGGCGATGCGTCGAGATCGTCTTTGACCAACGTGAAGCACGTTTGGACCTTTACCAACTTGGATTGCAGGTCCGTGAGCGCCGCATGCGGCAGCAGCGAAACGCCGGTTAGTTTCTTGAGACTCTCCAGCCTCGAGTCTTTGAGCAGGTCTTTCTTCTTGCCGTCTTCGTTCGCACCCAATCGGGATTTCTTGTGAAGGTTGAAGTAAGCAGTTTTGTAATCGTCTTTTACCTTTTGCAGTGCTCGATTGATCTTCTGTCTGAAATCAGCCGCGTTGCGTGCCGACGGGTCCATGAGTTTCGCACGCCAGTCGCTGCGCACCGTTTCCATCTGGACTCGCCACGGATCTTGCGGAGGCAATACAGCAGCAGCAGTGCTCAGATAGCCGGTCACAATGGTCAGCTCTTGGACAAGACCATTCAGGTCTTGGAGTTGCTTGATCAGGTCAAGTGTGGAAGCTTGGGCTTGAATCTCCAATGTGCTTTTGGAAAAGTTCTTGAGCTTTCCGGGTGTGTTGAATGCTTGTAAGCCTTCGAGAAAGTTCTTTAAGTCGTCTAGCTTTTGTCGTTGCTGATCGCGGTCTTCGGAAAGGATCAGTTCACTGCCCCAGCATGGAAGTCCAGTCTGAACATACTGAGCAACAGTGACCACCTTCTCAGTAAGCTCGTTCGCTTTCAGCTTAAGTTGCTTAACCGCTTCTTCGTGGGTGTTCTCATTCCGAATCAAACCCTCTGCGAGCCCGAGCAATTCGAACAGTGCCACCAGTTCAGCCAGAGGCAGTCCTTTCGGTTTCTCGACATGCTTGAACGCGACGAGTTGATCGAGAGGCGTTTTGGTGGCTTCTGACAAATTGGCTGCATCGAGTTTTTTGCCAGCCACGCTAAGCGTGAGGTTGCCGTTCTGGACAAGCGATGCGAGCACGATCAAAAGGAATTCCGGTTCGAGCTGGAATTGGCATTCTCGCTCGACATCATTCTTGACGGTGATCAGTTCTTTTCGATTGACGACTTGCCCGGGCGGCTTACCCTCAAGCTTTTCGAGAACGACTTTTGCATACCGTGACTGTATTGGTTTCAGCTTCTCGCCATCGAGCAGTTCAAGGCCATCAAGAACGGCTGTCGCCAAGTTGTTCTTTACTCCGCCAGCAATCCACCGGATCGAATCTTCAGTTGGTTGCTTCAGATTGCTGGCCGTTAGTCGAACCGAAAAAGTCGGGTACTGCGGATAGCGATCGTTGAACGATTGCGCTAGGCATACCGAGCCAGTTAATTCCAACAGATCACGCACTGCTGCGTTGCCGGTCTTATGCCCCTTCAGCCACTCGACCAACTTCTTGGGTACACCTTGATGCACGACCTCAAAGGAGTTCAGCATGTTGGTGCGAAGCCACGCGACCAATGTCTTGAGGAAACCATCGGCTTTGTCTTCGTAGACTTTCTTGGTTCCGCTGCTGGCTGACGCTGCCATCTCGCGAGCGCCAGCATATAGACGCAGCGAATTGAGCAGAGCTTCGTCACGATGAGTCAGTTTGAAGAAGACTTCATCGGCAAGCTTTTGATCTTCGTAGTGTGGTGGCTCAAATGGCTGAATGAAATACAGATAGAAATCTCGCGGTGGTTGCGCCGTCGATCGCTCGTTCGGTGCGCCAAAGAATAGGTAGCCTCGCCGAGTGATCTTGTGCTCGCGCCATTCGATCTCGTGTTCCCATATTTTGTATCCGCGAACATACGGTGGGAGGTCGGTTAATTCCAGGACGCGAGTCAACGCATCGAAGTAATATTGATCGAGCTGCGATTCAGAAAGGAAGTCTGCCTTGTCTTGAATCTTGGCGTCGTAGTCGATCGTCTTCTGGAGATCGAGATAGTACTGATCGTTGTCGGTGTTGTGCGTGATGAATTGGCCGCTCATCGTTCGCATGATCTCTTTGAGACACGCTTCAACGGTCGTTCGCAAGAAGTCGCTGGTCTTCTCTGGGATCGGTGCGTAAAGACATAGGCCGTTTTGAAGCTCTTCAGCCGTAGGACCAATCTTGGCGCGAATGTCGTCGGTAGCGAGTCGTTTCACAGATAGGCCGTGAACGATCCTAAGTGCTAACGGCTTAAGATTCGGACGAGTAAAGGCGTTTCGGATTTGGCCCTCGACTACTTTGCTAATGTCCATCACTTCCCTGATCTCGGGCACGGAGCGCTGGACAGCATTCGCTTGCAGAAAGTCCCAATACGAATCGTAACTGATCAGTCCTGCTTCTTCTTTTGGGACGTCGTTGTTGTAGCATCGCTTGATCTCAGCGCTCAGCGTCTTGAGGATCTCTCGTTTCTCTGCAATCGAAATCGCTTCGAAAACTTCCAAGTAGGTCGGATGGACAGGGAAAAGTCGCACATACTCTTCGAGCCGCTCAGCCATTCCACCGTAGAGATGCGTGAACTTTTGAAGATGCTCGCGAATCTTTCCTTTTTGCTCATCAGTCTTAGTAAGCAGACGCTCCGATACGACATAGGCCACGTCCTGGCGGACGATCCTCGCTTGATCGAAACGATCTTTTACACGGCGAAGGCTCTCGGCCACAAACTGAAACGTTGGGTTGTCAAATAGAGCTTCTTGAAGGCCTGCAATGAATCTAAAGCGAATCAGCTTGCAGACTTCGCCGATCTCGCGTAAGAATCCTAGATCAAGAATGATTTCTTGTTGATTGCGAGAACGAAGGTAGTCCAAAAGTTCGTCCACGACTAAGAGCAGCCCTTGATTGGGATACTTCTCATTGAATTGCGCCATTAAATTGGTGAGGTCGTCTTTGTTGCTATCAACCTGCTCGTCGGCCGGAAACGAAAACGAGACGCCTGCATTGGCCATGAAGTCTTCGAGGCGTCCACAGATGATGTTGCGAAGACTTTTCTTCGACGCTGGAAGCTCAAGACGAATCACTTTGAACTTGCCATTGATTGCCTTCGCAGCGTCAGCGACTATCTTATCTTTAACTTCCTTGTGAAGGTCTGCATGCTCTGCCAAACCAGAAATGAGTGATAGTAAGTGACTCTTACCGGTCCCATAGTTACCAACAATTAGGATGCCTTTGTTATCGGCTGGAGTTTCGAACTGCAAGTTGGGAATGACGAGGTCACACAATTGTTCAGACATTCGCTCTGAGATAACAAATGTCTGAACCAATTGTTTAACGGCAGCAAGAGAGTCTGCCTGCTCGAGTTGAATGACGGATTCGATGGGATCGAACTTGACCAAGTCGCTGTATTTCATGGACGCAATACTTCCTTAGTTGGTTTCGCTTGTGGATGCCGGTACAACGATGGCTTCGGTTTGTTTGAACTGAACGTATTCAGGATGCCCGGGCTCCGCGTACACAAGGGTGCCGTTGTTGAAGCTGCCATTCCAAGTGGCAACGATCGTTCGATTTCGACTCACTCCCTGGAGTAATCGAAGTGGCTCAAGTTCCAGAGCGGTATCGAAAAGTAGTTCTATGTTGTCGAGAATCACAACGTCGCCTGGAACACCAGCGATCACCTCTTTTAGTAGCCGTTCGACCTGCCGCGAACGTTGGACGCGAGTTAGGTCTAACAGGCGTTTGCTCAGCTCAAGATTGACGTTGATAACCAGGTAGCCTCGCGCCGATGCAAGAGAGTTTGTCATGGCTGTTTTGCCGGAACCAGGCACTCCAGCAACGATCACCAGCCGGTAATACTGGCTTGCTGCCCGATCGACGGCTTCAATGAGGCACATCAATGGTGCTGACATCTTGTTTCCGGCGGTGCTGCCCTTCATCGTGGTTTGTTCTATTCAACTGTTTCTCTTGCTTCTCCGGACCGCACCCACTCGTCGATCTCGTCCCTTTTGAACTTCCATAGGCTTCCGACTTTGTGGGCCGGCATCTTCTTCCGATTGATCCATTTGTAGACCGTATCTCGCTTGATCCCGAGGTAGGTCGCGATTTCCTCCAGTGACAACCAACGTTCTTCGGTAACGCTTTTCATGTAAATTCTCGACAAACCGATGAAGCCAAAGGGAACTGCGACCACCCCAAAATGGTGCAGCATGTCCAATTCATCCCAGCCAGTGCCGAAACATCATAGCGGATTTGCTAGCATCTGAGAATCGGGCTGTGAGCAGACCAATTGATTTGGAAAACGCTTCATGCGTTGACCTTCTATCCAAGTCCCGATTCACATGCTGCATTGAATTCTGGCTGAGTTGGTTCCAAGCCGACCGAAATTCTCAATTTCCTGATGGGCCGGAAGATTGGCACGTGGATGATTGCAGTCACGAAGTAATGGTTTGTTTTGATCGAAAAACCAAGCCGAAAAATTGTTCCCTCGAAGAATGGTTTGTAGAATCTATCTCAGATTCCGGTTTGCAGTGCCAATCGATCTCCCGCTGCTATCTCGAAAGGTAGATCGACCATTGTTGCTCAACTCGGAGCCAATCGATTTGCCGGACGAATCCCGGAACTGAGTCCGACTACCACTTAAGCTCGAAGATCCCGAGGTAGCTCCGTTTGACGAGCGAAACGTGGTCCGACTCTTTGAGTTTGTCGCTGACTGAACAATACGTCCGCTGGCATCGCGAAATGTAATGCGATTACCGGAAGAGTCCGCTGCGCCAATAGATCGGCCTGAGCCATCGCGGAATAGGGTCCGGTTCCCTTGCTGAACCGCAGTACCTAGCGAACGACCTGGGGCATCCCGAAATGTTGTACGATCTCCGTTACCACGGCCGTCGCCCATGTTCCATTCGGCCAGTTCGAGCCGATGGCAGGGTCCGGACGCTGGGCTACGGCCAAGCCGCTATGGCATAGGACACATACTAAGATCGCAATCCAACTTTTTCGAACGAACATTGGAACACCTCCGGCTATTGTTGATTGTCGCGTTTGCTGAAACCATTTGGAACGCTAAATAATTGATTCGGCCGAAGACCTTTGGCAGGTTCCAGTATCGCGAAGGCTTCGAGGTACGTACCTATCTATATAGCAATTCATTGGATCGATCTACTGCCTATTCTGAAGTCAAATTGCTATACCTAGAGATGCGCTAACACGAGACCTGGGTCGAAGCTTCCTGGCGGTAAGAACGGATGCTGCTTGTCGTCTGTGAGCGACTTTACACGACCCGTTACAAAGGCAACGATTTCGCTTAGCGTGATTCTCTTATCCTTATCAAAATCGGCCTTACCCCCGAGTGCCTCAAGTACTGAAAAGGAAAACGCTCCATGCTTCAACTTGGGCATCTGCCACGATAACTCGGTCGGCTTGCTTGAGGCAAACACCATGACTCCTTCGAAGCTCGGATTCCACTTTCCGAGGATAAACCTTGCGGCGTGAACAGCCTGTTTGTCTCGTCCTAAACCGGCAGCCCATTCATCGAGCTCGTTCGGGCTCCAGGGCATTACGCCGGGCGCTTCGTTGAGCGAAGGGAATCTTACTGCGATTCCCATAAATGCAAGATCACTATATGGCTCCATTCCTGACTACCTCCATGCTTCAGTGTACTTTTTTTCAAATTCCATCTACGTCGGGTTAACGCCCGATAACGTCCTTTATCATGCATTACCGGGGAATGCAAACGAATCTCTTTCGATAGTTCATGGGATCATCACGCGGAGCGTGAAGTATACATAGACCTTAGCCAGCGACTCGCATCGGATTGTCGACATGAATAAAAGCTGACTGAATGAATAGGAACTGCTCCGTCGTAAGCAATTGATCGGGCATCGCCATTCGAATGATTCCCTTGCCGTACGTTGATAGCACGACTCCGGCTTCGGCAAAGGAGTCTCGAAGCGAGTCTGCGTCTCGTTTTCGCGTTTGGGGATCGGTCGATTGAAGAATAAGCGATCCGGTGCGAAGGGATTCGACCGGCCTGAGTGCACTCCAGCCGTTGTATTCCGCAATGGAAGCCACACAATCGGCGTTTGAAATCCGAATTGGCAATGCTGATCGCGGTTTGGGAGTTGCCATCCAAGCTCCGTATCCAGCGAAAAGCCCACCGAGATTTACTGTTTCGGGGAAGCGCGTGTCGCGACCGTTGTCGATTGCATGCAACATGTGCATCAGGGAGTCATCGCCGCTCTTTGTATCGATGGCGGAATTGAGAAAATTCGCAATCCACTGCTGGCTTTTCGGGTTGGTTGCCAGTCCGATACCCAGAGGGATGTAGCTGCCAACCCATTTGTGCGTACCTGCAACTATGAAATCCGCGGCACAAGCAACTTCGCTTATGTCCGTGTGCCCCAACGCCTGAGCCGCATCCACTACGACGAAGCGGACTTCGTTGTTGGCTCGCAGTCGATCGACGATCTCCACGATGGGTAAGCGAATGCCCATAGAATCCACCGCCGGCAAGAAGAGTCCATCGCAGCGGTATCTTGCATATACCTCGCTCAGGTAGCTGCATATGTCATCAATATCCCATCGATCGGCGATGATGCGATCTTGAATGCGACCAACGATAGCAGTAATACCTTTCAAAAGAAGTTAAGCCATAAACAGAATGAACTCACATGCCTTCATCGCCAGTTGGCGTTGAAGTTTGCAGGAAACCGAGAGCGGATCTCCATCTCCCTGCGAAAGCTCTGGCACTACGCTGGGTGGAAACCCACCAATCGTGAGCCAGTTGTCTAAATCGGAAGCGATCTCAGCGGCTTGGTCGTACTCGCCGAGCCTCATCGCTTCCATCATCGATAGCCATGCCGATTGCGGATCCATGACTACACCGCGAGCGTGAGCAGAGCGCCGATTCGAGCGTCTTGCTCCATCCGATCGCCGGCATTGGTCAAACGACCTGTCAACCGAGTCAGGGAATCAACTACGCGAAAGACGGTGAAGCCCCCACCATTGGAAGCCATAGTTGCAATGGCCGATTTGATGAGGCTCATAGAAATGCCATGTCCGATTAAGGCCTTCGTAGCTTCGTCAGCATCGGAGCCAATCGAAGTACAGAGTGCTTTTTCCATAGAATTGGCAAACGCATCGCGTCGTGCGTCGCGACTTCGGACCAACCGACGGACGATATCTTGGATATCATCCAGTGCGTCAACCACTTTCGTCGTATGTTTTCGGGAGTATCGAACGACCTCGATCGCATCCCATACGATGTGATTGGCACAAACATGTTGGAACCAGAATGTTTCGACACCGATGGTTCGACGTCCAACTTCGGAATTCCAAACGAAGAAGCCAGGTGCAAATTGTTCGCCACCAATCTCGACCCAAGCTGAGTCGTCGATTAGAAAAGCGAACATATCCTGCTGACCAGCATAGAATCCAGTTGCTCCATTGAAGCCTTTCGGCGGAGCATCGAATCCATCGGCTTCGTTGCGAACGACTTCCAGCAAATCCGAATCAAAGATCCGGGTGTAACTGGCACCGTGGATTGAACGAAGCGTATTGCCATATGTCAACAATTGCAGCGGTTTACCGCCAGCGAGGACCGTTTCACGCAAGACGCGCGAAGCGGTATCCGGACTGAGTCGATTGACCGTCTCTTTATGGACATCAGCAATGGAACAAGTTTGTCCAAAGCTCCAGTCGTTCAAAGCGTAGATGCCACTGCCACTGATTTGAAGTCCAAGATCCGAGCCCAGCGGGCATGGAGTGATCTCAGTTGGCAGATGCCAATAGAGATTCGAATTTTCCTTCATTTGATTGCAGTGAGTTTGAAGAGCTTCAAAGCTTTCGAATCGTTCGTCATTGGGACGAGGGAAGAGTTGTTGAGAAGCGCGTTTAAGATTGGCCATGAAATACTCCTATGGTCCATGAGTAGAGAAATAACCTAAGAAACAACCTGAGGTGCACCACCGATCCTCATTCGAAGGAGTAAGTCGAATGAAAATCGATGCTTGCAACATCTACTCGATGTAGCAGGAGTCAGAGAGCGGTAGAACAGTTTTGTTGTGATCAAGGGTACAAAAGCGTGCTCAATAAAACCGAGTTAATGATACTTTTGCAAGACGAGTACCAAATCCAAGATCTCAGATCGCACAAGATCCGCACGATCAATGCCGCCACGTAACAAAGATTTTGGAATCGAGGTCCTTGCACCGTCGAGCAACTTTGGGCCAAGACTGCAGAATGGGGCATCGACGGGGTCGACCTGATGAAGCTCGATTTGCACTATCTGCCCTGGGCCTAATGTCGCAAGTCGGCTGGATTCGCGGCAAGTGGCACAGCCGAAAGGATAATGCTCTGCTCGCAGCTTTCCTTAGGTGCCAAGAGATGTCGGATTGTTTATTGCACACCGAACACAACTGGATTGATTGACAAAGGTGTCAAAGTGGTCTGGCAAACTCCGCCCAAAAGTTGCGATCATGAAAAAGAAGCCAAAGGAAATTGACTTTCGCCAGGAAGCGGAAGCTCAACTCAATGCAATTAGGTCCCGCATTGGCCAGGTCCCGCTCAGCAACCGCTATGTGCGCGGACCTCGGCCCATTCTTGTGTCCATCGAAGGGGAAACGGCAACGCTTCGGTTCCCCAACGGTGCTTCCTTGGTCGAAGTACCACTTCGAGATTCGGTAGATGACAGCGGTTACTGGAAGCGTTAATCGTCAATTAATTTCGAATTCACGGACGCTTTGACCTAAGTTGTCACTGCCCGGCTGATGATAAACGGCGTTGGGACGCAGCAGACCAACAACACAAAGCCCGCCGCAGCAATCGAACTCAAGGAAGAATGAAAATGCTAGTACTAAGTCGCAAAGTTGGTTATAAGCTAGTTATCGATGGCAACATTACTGTCGAAGTCGTGAAGATCCAAGGCAACCGGATTTCGCTCGGCATCGTTGCCCCGTCCAATGTCAAAATCCTCCGTGGCGAGTTGACTCGGTCGCAAGCTAAGGCACAAATTGTGGAACTTGTCGTTGAAGATGGATTGTTGGTGGCCTGCTAGGTTTCCTGATACCACCGGGAACCCGACTGGTCGAATTTCAGGTACATCAAGTCAATTACAGAGTTCAGGTCAGGGAAAACCAAAGACTTCGATGGGACAACGGGAGTGTAAATCGAAGAGTTGATTCTTTGACTGCGTCTGAGAAACCAATAGTTTATGTGCTTGCAGGTCCCAACGGTGCAGGATAGACAACGTTTGCGAAGTCTTACCTACCGCACTTTGCTGGCTGCCACGAATTTGTCAACGCAGACCTAATCGCCGCAGGCCTCTCTCCATTCAATCCGGAATCGCAATCGCTTGTGGCTGGTCGATTGATGCTCCAACGCATGGATGAGTTGATCGAAGCGCGTGAGTGTATAACGAGTCGGCGTTTGCAGAGTTGAAACAACTCACCAACGGTTTGATCTCATGAGTGATTCCCAGTTTATTGCGCGTGCTGAAGAAGCGGCTCGTAACGTAGTTGCAGTTGCACGCCAGTACGACACGCCAATTATTGTCTGGGCAGCTGGCGAAACCATCGAGATTGATCCATTTACCGAACGTCGAGCTCAGCCATCAATGTTCGACGAACGCAAAACTGAACTTTCTGGCGGCTCGCCTTTAGAGGTTATCTAAGGCTGGTTTCTTTTTGCTTCAATCGCTAGTAGTACCAACACACAACTTCCGTCGTCAATGACGTTTAGCCCAGCATCCCGAGCGGCTTGGCTTCCGTTGGCATCTTCCGCTCCGGGTTGCATCCAAATATTCCCGACGCCAGCAGCGATCGCTTGTTGGATGACTTCGCGTGTGACGTGAGGCGGTGTGACGATTGACAGGGACTCAGGTACCGCCGGTAGAACTGCGATCGATGCGTAAGCCGTTTGGCCTTCGACTTCGGGTGCCGTCGGATTCAGCGGATAAACAGTGTGGCCAGAAGCGATAATCGCACGGAAGACTTTGTTGCCGTACTTAGTTCGGTTTCTAGATGCGCCTGCCACTGCGAACGTTTTTGCTTTCAAAAATTCTTCGATATTGTTCATAGAGCGTGGAGACTTTTGTTGAGTGTCGGCGTTTATACGTATGTCAGGAGATTGACTTCTTGGAAGAATTTTGGTGAACCGAGAAAATTCGGCGAACCAATTCATCTTAGCGACGTCTATCTTCCTGTACACATTACACAGTGCTTCCGCACTGAGCGTGAAAAGGAATCTTAAAAGCAATCAATCACTGGATACGAGATCATGACTTCAATACGGCTGAGTACCGAACGATTTAAGGGATATGAGGGTTGTATCGTGTCGCAAGACGCGAATGCGTTCCCCTTGCATCCAAATCGGAGGTAACACTCGGCCGTTCTAACGAAGCAAACGTTGGCGAACCCGGTGTTACCCCGAAAGTGACACCGGGTTTTTTCGTAACTATTTCCAACGTTGAACACGCAGATGGACTGGTAGCTGAGACGGTATAGCGCTGGCCTGAAGAGCCGGAGAGGAGGGTTCGAGCACCTCCCAGTCCACTGGATGCGCACTTGGCAAAA
>JAYTVL010000032.1:0-33893 GCA_043744075.1 Pirellula sp.
GCAGCTTGAAAACTTAAATGCCATCGCTCAGCCGGTTGCACCCGAGAGGAACTAACAATCGCGTTGAGTGGCAAACCAGAGAGACCGTTGCCGCCACGAATTGCGGAGCCTGCAAAATCGAATGATCTAACGGAGTCAACCAACATTCCTGGCAACGCAACTCAGTCAGCACGTTCGGCAGTCTTGGACGATACGAATCTTGATTCTGATAAAACAGTCGAAATGCAACTTGCGGGAGCATTTGAAATACTTCAGAAACGGGATTGGAAGAGTTGGGATGTGATCAAAGAAACAATGAAAAAGAATTCGAATGTCAATACGTCGTCAATGTTGCGACTCAAAGAATTGGTAATAGGATACGACAATTCGGTTAGAGAGGCGGCGAAATCGCTTTTCGCTGGGGCCGAGCTAACTTTGCAAATAAACGACACTGATGAAAAGGTATCGATTGTTGAAACGGACATGAGGGCAATTACGATTCGTGTTCGAGGCAGAAATCGGGAATTTGAATGGGAACATTTGCCACCTTCTCTTGCGATAGAGCTTCTCAAGTTGCACGAACCAACAATCTTCGATCGTCTTGCATTAGCCGCTGTTGGAGGATGTTTGAGCAATATGTCGAGGACTATAGATCAACGGAATGCGATCGAGAAGTTGGAATCATGTTCGGAAGAGCTAGGAGTAGATCAACCTAGAATTTTCAAAATGACCTTGCTCACAAAGACGCCGACTTCGAGCTCAGAGCAGGATATTCAATCAAATTCAAGTGAAGTCGTTCGAAATAAGTTTAGCGTGCAGCAGCGTCTTATCGCGCACACTAGCCCAGTTTTTCGACTTGGCTTCTTGTTCGATGGTCGCTTAGTTAGCAGTGAACGGAAAGGACAATTGATCCGCGTCAAAGGTCAAAGCAAGGAAGTACGGAATAACATTTTTATATGGTCTAAGAATGGAGATCGACAGCCGCTCCAAGACAGCGCAGCGTTCACTGACTTCGTTGTCGCACATAACGGCAAATATAGGTGTCATGCGGGAGTCGATGCCCGATTCATGTTTTTTCGACTCTTCTCAGAGGGCAAGAGCATTTGGGAAACCAACATTGCCAATGAGGAAGTAATTGAGTTTGGAACACCCATAATGTCTTTTTCAGACGACAGCGACGAATTCCTGATTGCGACAAGGAGAGGGACGTTTCAAAAATACAATTTGAAATCCCTTAAAGCAATCCCACAGGTCGCAACACTCGACAGTATTGATAAATCTAAAGTCGAATTCATGTCAGTTTCTCACGGACTCGACTATGTATTTTTTGGCTTCAAAAAAGGGGAACTCTGGACCATTCGGACCAAAGATGGAAAGCGAATTAAACCCGAAATAGAAGAAGACGCTACAGCGACAGCGAATAGCCCTGTCATGCAACCAGCGATCACTGCGCAATTAAACCTAAAAGGAACGCAACTAGCAGCTTTGTGTTCGAACGGCACAATTAGATTTTATGACTTTCCGACAATGAATCCGTTGGACAACCTAAATCTGGCAAAACAGAACGGCACAGTAGTAGTTTGGAGCAGTTCCCCCAATGGTCGATTTATGGCTGGAATCGATACTGAATTTCGCGTTTTCGTGTGCGATTTAGATTCACGCAAAATTTACGCATCATGGACTTTGACTTCAGAAGACAGTCCATCCTCAATTGCGATTGAAAACAATGGCAAAAGGGCTGCGGTTGGTTTCGTATCCGGAAGCATATCAGTGTTTCAATCAAACAAGGATTGACATGGACGAATTCTCCGAAATTGATCGAATACTTGCGAGCGAAATTGCACGAACGGATCAAACAGAATCACCTGTCGAGATGTTTCATCCATTGTACCGTCCCCCAATGGCAAGGCTTGTTTTGTTTGATGACGGATCGTATGAGGGCGAGACTATTCGAATTAGAGCTGACGTGACTACGATCGGACGTTGTGGATGTGATGTGACAATTCCGCATGACCCAATGATCGCCGGTCATCATCTGACAATTTTGCGTGAAATCAAGGGAGTCCAATATCGGTGGATTATCAAAAACAACCGAGATACTTCTGGATTTTGGATTCGTACACGTCGAGTCGACTTACGCGAAGGAACAGAATTTATTGCAGGAACTCACAGATTTAGATATCAAGAAGGGAAGGCTTTGGATCCGTCATTACAGGAAGCGTTGGTACAGCGGCTTGAAAGCGGAAGCTTTCCTGGAGCAAATACGATTCAAGATGGTGGCTTTGCGACGATTGAAAATTTTGCGTTTTGTTTAGACAGTGCTTCGCCCCAAAAAAAACACAACCGAACTCGACTCAATTTGATCGATGAAGAGTATTGGATCGGGCGTGGCGCGGTTTGTGCGATGCAAATACCTGAGGATTTGTTTCTTGCAACAAAACACGTTTGCATTCGAAAAGAATTGAGGTCCGAGTCCATGGTTGCAACCAAGTGGGTAGCACGTACTGACGGGGGACCAAATGGCATGTGGACGAATACAAAGGAAATTGTCGTAAACAAGTCTTGTACGTTTCAAATCGGTGAACAGCGGTGTCGATTTGTGTGTTCGTGGAGTCGTAGCGAGGAATGAACTTTTAAACTTTGTCATTTTTGTTTTTAAGCGTACGGCGGCGCATAGCACATCCGGGCAGGTAGGAACGTCCAAAGTTAAGAACCTCGGTTTGGTTAACCGCCTACAAAGCACAACGTAATTGCAATCGCCGCAATCACAGTTGTTTGAAAATTCAGAAACATAGCGCCCCCCGAATGTCCAGATTGGTTCCAAGTCCAACGAATAGAAAGTTACGAATATGTCGAAGTTTACGAATTGGTTGATCGCTGCGAGCTTGATGTCCGGTTCAGCACTTGCTGACACTGCTCAAGAACGGGCTGATTTGATAACGCAATATAGATCGGAGCACAAACGTTCGACTCAAGAAATCGAAACAGCTAGAGCCGAGCTACTTGCGGACAGAAAAATAGCAGCAGAAGCTAGTCGCGTACGCAGACAGGAAGCAGAAATAGAACGCCGGCAATCACCTAAGTATATACCATATGCCGTACCTGTTTACAGGACTGGGTGCGGCTCCAGCAGATACAGCGGATACGCGCCGAGCTACCATTCTCTCTATTACCACCACCACCCACGAAGATACTAGTTTCCGAATCCATCGAGGATTATTGAGATCATGCCGAACCCCTATGAGGCCAGAATCAAGCATCAAGGCCAATGGAGGCGATCCGAAGGCGGTCGAACTGCATCAAAGACTGATTGTCGCTATGGTAGCTGGGCGATGACGCACTGGATTCGTGCGTGCAAAAAACAGAGTTACCGTCTGTCAGAGCAACTAATAAAGGTAATTTGCTTTTTGCGATGCGTTACGGAAAACTGTATCTAATCAGCGAGCCAACCGATCGAGCATTTGGCAGCTACTATACTGCCCACGTCAATGTAAAGAAAACTCTTTTATCCACCGAAGTCAAACCGAGAAAGGAAGCGGGCTGGGATTTATCGGTCGTCGCGGATGTGTCTCAACTGGAAGTAGCCCTTGCCAATCGACCTCCGTATAGCAGCTTTTTATCGGTTGCCGTTTGGCCAGACTCATTCAAAGAGTTTGCGCGACTCAAGGAGAATTGTTTGCGGCTTGGATACGACTATCAGCTAATCCCCGTGAATAATGTGGAATCAATTTCCATTGGTCCAGGCGGCACAGCCAGTGTACAATAACACGAAAAATGTCGGCATCACGTTTACCGACCAAGCGTCGCAGCCGCTCGCGGGTTGCGAATGAGTATATGCCCGTGGGGTCAAGAATTCCGTTATGCACACGATTTCCTTACCTGATGCGGCGAAATCCATTATAATGGATTTAGGGAAACTAACGAAAACAGATCCGTTGCCAATGGAGAGTTGAGATGGCCGAATTGTTGGTACGAAACGTTGACGAAGCTGTTGCCCAAATGCTTCAGCAACAGGCGATGGCACACGGTATATCTCAGGAAGAGGAACATCGAAGAATTCTTAGTCAAGCATTGATGGGTTCGACAGCAGTTTGCAAGCCGACGGACTTCAAAGAGTTCCTGTTATCGATTCCCGACGTTGGCAAGGACTCTGACTTCAGTCGGATTGCGGGCAATTTGAGAGATGTCGACTTTTCCGAATAAATCATGTACCTTCTGGACACCAACGTGTTATCCGAATTGCGGAAACAATCGCAATGCGATCTACCGCGAAGAAACACGATTTGACCTTGGTAACGAGAAATATCCAGGACTTTCGAGGCACTGGTGTTCGGATTCGGAATCCATTCGAACTTCCTGACGATTAATTCAAACGTGATTTAAAAAATGATCGGGAGCAGGAGAGCTTCGACAAATAGACTTCTTGCGTTGCGTCGTCGCGGCCCCAACGTGCTAGATGCGTTGGTGAGAAAGATTCTGCTATGCCAGCGGAAACTTAAGCGACCCACGACGCGAAGTCGTAGAGGGCTAGATGGCCATCGGCCATGCTTTGTCTTAGCCGACCAAACTGGGCTTCACATGGCACAAGGCCATATGGGACCTGCGAGCCTGCTTCGCAGAATGGATCTAAAATTGTCCTCATGAAATGCCAACAAAAATATTTACGGATGGATTTCTTAGTACACTGTTTAGAATATATGATGGTGCCAGATTCTGATTCAAACTTACATTTGATTCATGATTCATGCCACTGGCTTTATGCCAGTGGTAACTGACCTTCGCCCTAGAGTAGCGACTTTTGAGATCAAGGCCGAAACCCCCCTCTGTTTCCCAGCCTCCGCGCCTCCGCCTTTGCCTCCACCCGTCCCGAAACACCGAGAACGACCTGATACAGACTCGGCAGTGGATACAGAAGATAGAATCAAATGGCTATCAATCGCGTTGATCCATATGGCTGATTCGAACTCGCTCCGGTTGCCAGTTCCCGGAATTGCCGTTGCGATCCAAGATCTGAATGACAACATCGCTTGGCAGAGCGTGTTCCGTACCTAATTGCCTGTCCACTTGATTGTCCTCTTGATAATAAGCAAAATGACGGATCAATTGTTCGACAGACGTATGGGTCGCGGCACTCAAAAGAGAAATCTGTATTCGGGTGCCCTCCGTTTCGCTGTACTCCCCAATTGCAAATGACGGTTTTTTGGCCGAATGGTAAAACACTTTCCCTCCCTCAACCGAGAACATACCGTCACTCGTATCCACGATCAGTTTACCGAGGGCCGGTCCCTCATTATCGAACTTCAAATCAATGGAAGCGCCGTCCAGGTCCAACGTACCTGGTTGGCAAAGAACAGCTATTGGATCGATTCGTTTTATGCCATCCCCTTTATGATAGGTAATATGGGGATTGATTATTCGAATTGAGGGCGGGATGCGTTCTGAAGGCCAAAGCACCGCCTTGCCATCGACTCCAGCTGTTAAGATCATACGACCATCCGGCGAAAACTCGGCTACCGTCGTTTCGCTCGAATGGAACTCTAATGACAACACTTCTCCGAGACTCGCGTTGATTTCCGACGCCTCTGAATTCAAGGCGTTTGCACTCGATTGCATGGTTCGTCCAATGTCCCAAAGCCTCACCGTAGTATCCTGGCTTGCGGACAAAACTCGCAGCCCGTCGCTTGAAAAGACCACTGACGCCAAGGGGGCTGAATGCCCCAGAAGCTTCGTAATCTCCTTTCCAGTTGAAACGGACCACAAACGTATTGTCTTGTCCTGAGACCCTGACACAATCCATTGGCCATCCGTTGAGAACGACAAGCAGGTGACTGCGGCACTATGCCCGATGAACTTGCTCTTTTGTTGCAAAGTACCCGAGTCGTAAAGCCGTATCGAGTTATCATCGCATCCGATTGCCAAAACCGTTCCATCCGGTGCAATCCGTAACGCATTACCGACTACGGTCGATTCTGAAATCCGCCCAGACAAAGTTGTTGTTCCTTGAGCCACATTCCAGACAACGATTCGCCCGTCTGCCCCCGAAGTTATCACGGACTGATCGTCGAGGGAAAATGCTAAATCGCGAATAGCTCCCGAATGTCCGCCCACCAACTTTTGAATGGAAGCCTTTTTTGAAACGTTCCAAATCAAAGCGGAACCATCGTCGCTAGCCGTAGCAAGATGTTTGCCGCTTGAGTCAAAAGCAATCGAACGAATCGACGAGGATGGCCGAAAGCTCTTTAGCTCTTTTCCGTCTCTTAATCGCCAAAGGCGCGCCCCTCGTCCACCGTAGGTCAATAGGTTCGAATCGCTCTCGGTCGGTACTGCTCCCAAAAGCGATTCAGTTTTCATACTGGCGGAACCAACTTCCTTCCAGTCACTTAGCTGTGCATTCCATTGCCAAATCTTTTTCTGTGAATCAACCGAGTCCGATGTTGTTACGAAAACAGAAGGTGTCTCAGTCGAGGAGAAAACGATGTCTTGAACAAGTAATCCGGAGAGATCTTTCGTTGCAACTTTCTCCCCGGTAGTGAGATCCCAAACCCATAATCGCGTTCTTTTCTCGTCGAGGGACGCGCAACTAACAAGAAACTTTCCGTTCGAAGAAAGAGAAGCTATTTGAACCGCAGAGAAATGTCGCAATCGCTCACGTGGCAATGCTGTGCCCGTATTGAAATCCCACCAAGCGGCGCTACCGTCCGAGCTGACTGTCATGGCCGTCTTGATTGCATCGGGTTTCGTTTCTGAAGCCAAAAAGAAGCAAGCGACAACTGTTTCGGAATGGCCGAAGACCTTGTTTGCCATCGTACCGCTTTCGACGTCCCAAAACTCAACGGTACCCAATTTGTCTCCTACTACGACGTGCTTTCCGTCGTCCGATATTGCGACGCTGGTCACCGACGAAATGGTAGGTTCGTTTTGCTTTTCCGGTGTTTTTTTTGGCCACTTGCGAATGCGAGTCGGCGGTGCCAAAGTATCCAAGTTCCAAACACCAACCCCGAATTCATCGCCGCCGACAACAAGCCAATGGCCACTCTGCGAAAGGGAGAGAACGCCATCTCGACCAGAGTGTTCCATCAACGCAAGTTGAGTTCCGCGTTGTAAGTCCCATAGGCGCAGTGTGTTATCTCCTGCTGCCGTCGCGAGGTATTTTCCATCCAATGTGATCCTGGCTTTATTTGTCAGGTATTCATGGCCATCGTTCAATTGAGCGATGCGTTCACCCGATTTGGGATTCCACAACCCAACCGTTCCGTCCGAATGTGAGGTTGCAATGATTTCACCTGATGGAGAATAGCGAGCGTCTAGGATTGGTAGACTTTCGTCCTTTAGGAACTGTTTTTCACGATAACTGTCCAATCGCCAAACTTTCCAGGAGCGATCGTCGCAACCGGAAAGTACTTGCGTCCCGTCTGCTGTAAAACGGCACGCTCTAACCCATCCACCATGGCCACGCAGCTTTAGTATCGGCATGGATGCTTGGTCAGTGGATTTAGGCGGTACCTTCCACACATAAACTTGGTTGTCATTGGCCGATGACACGAGTCGTGTACCATCAAGTGAAAACGACACTTCTTGAACCGTACCATCGTGCCCCTCAAAAGAATGAAATGCCTGTTTGGGTATTGAGTCGCCTCGTAGCTGCTTGATGACATCGTCAATGCGTTGCGACCGATTTTCGCTTGGATTAACGGACCAAAGCAGAATTCGGCGATCAGCTCCTCCCGACGCGATTTGCTTTCCATCTGGAGCAAATACCGCACTCAATACGGGAGCGTTATGCCCGGAGAATTGTTGCACTTCCGAGCCGTCCGCAGTCTTCCAAACGCGAACCGTGCCATCGCTACTTGAACTAACAACCAACGCATTGCTCGGCGAAAAATCGATGGATGTAACGGCATCGATATGACCGAGCAATACGACTTCGCGATCGTCTCGCCATTTCCAAATGCGTCCGATACGCTTGTTATCCCCCGCAGCGACATATTCCGACTGAGGATCATTTGAGAATGAGACAGCTGTGGCTGAGCCAGTCTTCATTGCCAGCTTTTTTTCAAGCACAGGAGCTTGCCCATCTTGTAGTCGCCAAATGCAAACAGTTCCCGTATTGTCGTCGTCGACACCGCTTGTCGCAACCAAGTTGCCAGTGGAATTGAAATCGAGGTCGGTCAAGGAACGGCCATGTCGAAATCGCGCCGACGCTTGCTTTTCACCAAGTCGCCATAGCTCACACTCTCCAGTCAGTTTCCCTATAGCAATCCACTTTCCACTGGCAGAACGATCGATGCATTCAACAGACTCGTCGGTTGGATAGGTCGCAACACTTTGTACGGCATCATCACTGCTTCCACCTTGGACTAGAAACCGATGTCGTCCCCATTCCCAATGTCGAATCTTAGACTTTGCAATAGACTTCTCCTGCTGATTCAAGATTTCAGACGCAATCGAAAATTGGTTCTGCTGAATGCTGGCTCCGACTAAACCGATTTCAGCAAAATACGAACTTTCCTCAGCCTGTTGTCGTTGCGCAATCGATTCCAAACGTGCGAGTTCCGCGTTGCGTTGAGCAATCTCTGCTTCTTGACGTCGTTGGTCCGCGATTTCACCCGAACGAATGGCCTTTTCCCTTTGAATACCCTCTGACTTAAGTGCCTCCGCAGTTTTTTCAAATTCCCCTTGCAGCTTCTGCTTGGAAGCATCGAGGTCAGCGTTGAGCTTAGATGCTCTACCGTAAAGTGTCAGAATGACGATCATCCCAATGGAACCCGCCACAACAATAAACCCAGTTAACGCGACGGCCAGCTTTCGGATAGTCTTGAATCGGTTCTGTCTTGCATTTCGATCTGCAATCGCAGACTGCAGCTTACGAACTAACAGACGTTGCTCGTCATCGGAAGCGTCTAGTAATGACAATCCAAGATCGTAATCCCCTTTCTCATAAGCGGTTTCCGCGTATGCCGTCTTGGCTCGCGACAAACCTAATTTAGCAGCCTCGTTTTCGTCCCAAAGAGAAATCGCTTCGTCAAATGCAAATACAGCTCGCGAAAACCCTTGGTAGTCTTTTGTTGAAATTGCCTTGTTCAGTTCTGTTTCGGCATTGTCCGAAAGCATGAGGCTTTCGCTGTGTGATTGATAGACGCGTATGGCTGCCTGGAATGCCTGAACTGAGCGGAATCGGCGACGAGGAATAGTTGCCATCGCGCGTATCGCGATCTCCATGAGTTCGCCCGTAACCGTTGTCTCTAGAATGATGTTCTGCGATGCATTTTGAACACATTCCATCACATCGTTGCCATAGTGCGGTGGCGAACCAGTCAGAATCTCAAATAGGATCGCACCAAGCAAATAGACGTCCGCGGCCGGACCAATAGCAGCGACAGGGCCGGTTGCGAGCTCAGGCGCCATGTACGCGGGAGTACCACCCATTGCTTGCGATCTTAAGATATTGGAAGTGCGGCGAAAGCCTTCGGTTGCTACTGCAATGCCCCAGTCCATAACCAGCACTTCACCAAAGCTACCGAGCATGACGTTCTCGGGTTTCAAATCTCGGTGGACAACGCTCCGTGAGTGCGCAAAGGCAACCGCGTCCGAAACCTTCAGTAGAATATCGATATTCTCTCGAGTGCTCTTCTGTTGGATGACTCGATCCCAAGGTGTCCCGATCACATTTTTCATTGAGTAAAAAAGTTCACCCTGTTTGTTTCGTCCAAGATCATAAATAGGAACGATGTTGGGGTGATCCAATTCGCCTGTCAGAATTGCCTCTGCGAGGAATTTTTCTTGATGTTCGTTGCGAGTTCGATATTCGTCCCGCAGCATCTTGATGGCAACCGTCCGGTCAATCGATGCTTGCCTAGCTGTGTACACGACCCCCACGCCACCTTGACCTATAACTTCCAGAAGTTCGTAGTCAACCGGCGAGTCCGTGATTGTCAGAGGCGAGCGTACTTCTCGCGGTAAAATGGCAAACACTGAATCGGAAACGGTATGCCCTACGTTGGGCCCTTTAATCGTACTGCGGGGGTTAGAATTACCCTGAATCGACTCTCGCCAAAGTTGGTCCATCCTGTTCGGAATCACCGAGGGTGAATCGTCAGTGCTGGGCGGGCCGGAGTTCGGATCTCCTTCGCTTGGGTTGAATGCGACCGGATTCGTTTGTGCCTTAACTGGTAAGTCCGACGGTATGTCACTTGGCGGCAAAGTCAAATCACGGTCGCTAATCGGGGGCGATTCCGGTTCTTCTGGCCAATCAACAATACTTCCGCATTGAGGGCATCTCCCCTCCTGCAGGCTTACATTTTCGTAATCGAATTCGCAAAGTGCACACTTCTGCATCCACCGATCTCCACTTTTAGCTGCGACACAAAATCCAAAACGGCTCGAATACCTTCTCAACTCGCTCTAAATCTCCTGGCCGCTTTGCGCCAGGATCGCATTGCTTGAGCTACCGTACCCATGGCTAGTGTCGCATTGGCCATAGGTTTCTCTTCACTCTTCACTTTGTTCTCAATTTCGTCTGGCTCAACCACATCGGACCCAATCACTTTGGGCCCAATCACTTCGGGCTCCCCACCCCGCACCTCAACCAGACCACCAATCTTTCTTGGACTTGTGGCTGAGGTGTCCTTGTCGAGCACTCTCTCGTTGGTTGGTGCTTCATTCGCCGTCGTTGGAGCATCATCGATCTCAATTGGACGGTGATTGCGGAGATAAAAATCCTTGAGCAAGAGCTGATTGCCATCCTCTCGAATCAGATAGATACGATATCGATTATCGCCAAGCCTTTGAAAAAGCTTTCCAGAGCTCAAATCCAATATATCTTCGTCGGTCAAAGCAATATCTTCGCTCGATTCAACTTCCCCTTGCTCGTTGACAGGCGTTATGACTCGCAAGACATAAGTTCGGACCTTTTCGACTGCTGAACTTTCCGATGACACCACGATTTCTACGGACGCTATTAAGGGTGCTATGATGCTATTTGGTTGTACCGAAACGGAATTGCTGAAAACAATGCGGTTTTGTAGAGTTGCACCTTGCGGCAAATCAAATCGCAAGGAAAAAAGGCCAGCCGCTGGAACCACAAAATTCTGGTTCACCACTATCGTCAAACTTGTGACAGGCCCTTGCGAATCATTGAATTTAATTCGATTGAGTGCGTCGATTCCTATGGTCACGGTAACTGGGATGTCCGCTATGGGGTCGTTGGGTTTTGGGTTGCCTAAGTACTGGTGCGTTATCTCGTAGACGACTCCGGATGCATCGAACCTCGATATCCGAGGATTGATAGTCAGAGGAGACATTGAGCCATCCGGGAAATTGTCGATTTCCCGATCCCCCCAATCGATTACCACAGAAAAATTGCGGTCGATCAACGCGGGATTTGGACCTCCCAATTGGATCTGGATAGATGCAATGCCCTGCGAATCGACGTTGACACCCAACGGATTCACGGTCGGCTGCGCACTCGCCAGTGGCGGAACCCTCGAAACGACTGCTTCTGTGTTTGCGTTTGAACTGCCTGCTCGAATGATGGCACCTGACGCAAATAGAAACTTGCCACCAGAGACTCCCTTAATCGTAGCGTTGACTCCATTGGTTTGTACTATCGCACCCGCCCCAATGATCAAGTTGTTCTGGGCATCAAAACGGATCGACCCGCCCCCTCCTGCCACCACGCTACCTTGAATAAAAACTGAGCCGTTGTCGTTGCGTAAGCTGATGTTGGAACCAGCATTGGAAGTAGCAGATCCTGTCGCCACGCTAGAAAAAGCCACGTCGCCACCCCCGACCTGCCTGAACTGAACCGTGCCCGACCCGCCCGACCTCAGCTGGCTCACGTTAGTCAATGCAGCTGACAAATTCCGCACGTCGACTGAGTTGATTTGCGAATTGACACTCAGCTGACCAGCTTCGGTTTGGATAGCGCCAGTGGTTCCTATCCCAGTCATCGCATCCAAATTAACAGCGAGCCCGTGCAGCGCTCCACTGCCGATGATTCGTTGCGCTGATCGAATGCCAATTGTGCCGCCGTTGGCTCGGGTGGCGGCGACAAGCTGGATATCTCCTGCGGTTTGTGTTTCCAACCCTACGTTCCCTAGACCGCCCGCAGAGACTCCCGCTCCCTCGACAATGAGATTTCCTCCGCTGTTGCTGAGTGCAATATTACCTTCGTTGCCCGCTGGACTCCCATCTGGGTTGCTTGCCACATTTTGAAAGCGGACAACACCACCACCGGATTGCGCAAAGCCAATGTTGCCCCCTTCATTTGCAACCAAATTGGATACAGTGACCGTTCCGGCATTGCTGTTGGCGATCTGAACGACTCCACCAAGTCGATTCGACGCGCTGATGTTGTTCGTTGAAGTTACGACGGGAAAACTCGTCCCAATCCCGGTAGCGGCATTTAGGGAAATCGAGGCCGCAGCTAAAGTCGCTGAGGAGTTAATGGTACCAGTGTTGCTGTTGTGATCGCCAGCGACAATTTGTAGATTCGAATTCAGTAAACTCGACTGCAAAACGACACTGCGATCAGCACGCAATTCAATCAAACTGCTCGCGTTTGCTTCCGTCAGTGACGACGCAAAAAGACTGCCATTCACGGATTGAATTGAAGAAGACGTACCGGCCCCGCCAACAAATCGAATCTCGTTGAGGCTGTTGTTTAAGGTCACGTCTCCATTGAATGCTTTGACAAGTCGCCCAGCCCCAATGTTCACTCGACCACTAATACTTGAAATTTCTAGACTGCTCGATGATAGAAGGTCGCCAATCAAATCAACCGAATGAAAAGAACTTACGAGAACGGAGCCAGACTTCGATTCAACGAGGCCCGTTAAATTGGCGATGTCATCTAGTGTGGCACCACCTTGGATCGACATTTGCGATACTTGAATTTGGCCTGAATCAAGTCGCGAGCCAGGGGTGTTGTTGTTATTGTCGACTTGGATCGCCAAGGAACTTCCTCTCGCGTCAATGGAAGCGATGTTTATGTTGTTCGCAGAACTGAGGACCAGGACCACGTCCTGGAGAGCTAGAATCGACGCAAGTTGAAGCGAACTCGAATCTCCGTTGGCTCGAAACAAATTGGTTAGCGCGACGATTCCACCAACCAGTTGGATTTGTCCAACATTAAGCTGTAGATTGACGCCCCGATTCGACCGAACTGATACCGCCTCAGCAACGCGAATTCGATCGCGAACGTTTTTTGCAATAATATCACCATCGGACTGGACATTGAAATTCACGTCCAGCTTGGCCAGGTTCTGAATTATGACGCCACCGGTGCCAATATCAAGCAATCCATCGAGCACAACAGAGTTGTTTGCAGTCGATGTACCTGTGACGACCAATTCTCCAGCGACGACTTGCCGAAGCTGAGCTTTCGAATCTGTCAATGTCGTCGAGCGACCGATCAGCACGTCCAAAATGCCTGATTGCAGATCTACATTGCTCAAATCAACACTGTAATCACTGCGAACGTTCAGGCGAGTGCCAGGATTGGGGGCGTTTACACTTGCGAGTGAAACCAAACTGGCGTTGCCCTTAGCGTCAATCAATGTTGTACTGCCAGCGATGCCAGAGAGTACGACCGCGTTGACCGATGTCCGTAGATCGATTGATCCGTTGGCAGTGATGCCGGCAATGCCACTAAAACCCACCGCTCCAGTTATATTCGAAGCGATGAAGGTTGTTCCTGCAGTAATTGTACCTTGAATCCTTAGTTGATCGAGATTCGAAAAACTGACTTGTCCAGTCGTAGTGATGTTGGCCCCAATCGACGCGATATCATTGTTCGCTGCACTCCCGCCGACAGCTAGACTTCCAGCGTTGATCTCACTGTTGGACCGAAACGATGCGCCGACCTCGTTATCATTCGTGTCCACGTTGGCTTGAAATGCCCCACCAGACAAATTGATGGCATCAACGGTTACATCACTGTCGGAACCCAACTGCAGATTGCGAGAGCCTCCAGAAGCGCTGGTTGTTCCGAGCAGGATCTTGTTTCCGTCAATGTGCGACTGAAGCAAAACATCGTCAAGAAGGTCAACTGCGATGTTGGAAAAATCGATGGTTCCGTCGATGAGTATTTGGGTAGGTGATCCGGTGACTCCATCATTAAGGATCAAATAACCAGAAGACACGGTCCCGCGAGTATCTACAATCAAGGACACTGGACGCACAATGGTACCGATGTCTCCCAACGAAACACTCCCGGAATCCAAGGCGAGATTGTTACCTGAAGTATCGAAGACTAACCCGCCAGAACTTATGAAGCTGGCCCGCGACATATCGATTGCGGATGAATTCTGAGTCACTCCTGCTGGATTCGTCAAAAATCTGAGTACACCTCCGGAAGTATTGTCGACCTTTCCTAGGATACGAATTCCAGTTCCCATCACACCGTCCACCTGAACCGATGGATTCGCAATGCTGCCGAAACTCAACGTTCCCATAGAATCCAAAATGTCCGCAGCACTCAAATCGAAGTTAACACTATTGAAGTAGGATGAACCAGTCGCATTCACTCCTATGCCGCCCAAGGCTATATTGCCACCATTGCTTCCGTCTACGCCCGATGTTGGATTGGTATTGCTCGTGTTCATCGTTAACGTGCTACTTGGACTCTTGGGAGCAACGGCAGAGTTTCCGAAGGTAACGTTTCCGCCAGCTTGCCCGATTGCGTTCGAACTCAAGTCGATCGTCCCGTCGGCTAGAATCGTTCTACCGCTCGCAGTAACAGTCAACGAAGCAGGTGTCCCTGCCTTTGCAATCAATCGGATGCTACTTAAGGAAACTTGCCCTGCCGTAGGCCCATCAGTCACAATCAACAGCCGATTCAATCCTTTATTGCTCGCCGCAGCAAAAACGGTACCAAGCGTAACGTCCCCGGAAGTGGTGGTTCCGCGAGAATCAATTTCAAGCTCGGCCTTGTCGACTTCACCGTCGATTTCACCTAACGTCAACGAACCTCCGTTAATCGCGTTAGCCGTCGCACCACCTGTCTTAATCTGCCGAACACTCGTCCCGTTGACGAGCAGTGTCCCGCCAGTCATGGCAATATTGCCACCGTTCGAAGTGATATTGGCGGCCAAATGAGTCTTGGAACTGCTCATACCCGTCGTCGTAATGCCGCCAGCGGACGTCCAATCTCCGTTAATCCACAAATCGTCAAACTGCGACACCTGGATCGCTCCCGAGGATGTGGTAACCGTCGAGCCGAGCGTTACGTCGTCATTGATGGTCGTTGATCCAGAAATGCTAATGGACCCAGCGGACAATGGTCCTGTGGACACGAAGGTAGAACCAACATTATTGTTGTCAGTGTCGATAGTTGAGTTTAGCGTGCCGTTCTGTATGTTCACACTGCCCACTGCCGTGTTGGTAGAACTCGACAGGGTCAATGAGATGTCAGAATTGGTCGCCGAGACATTCGCAAGAGTAAGGCTGCCCGTGGCTCCATTGGCCGTCAGGATATTGGTGGAACCATTGCTACCGGCAAGCTGGATACCGGAAGTGATAGCGGCGAAATTCATTGGTCCATTGTTGGCTGTAACGTCGACGTTGGTGCTAAGCGACAGTGGGCCAGCGACGTTGGTAAAGGTAATGTTGGTCGCAGCCGTAACGTCCCCTTGAAACGACAGGTCATCAATCTTAGTGAACTGGATAGAACCAGTGGTCGCGGCCATGGTTGAGCCGATCGTTACATTGTCATTGACGGTCGTCGAACCCGAAATACTGATGGACCCAGCGGACAAAGCGCCCGTCGATTGAAAAGTTGCGTTGGAGTTGTCGTTATCTGAATCGACGGTTGCGTCCAAAGCACCACCCGTGAGATTGATCGCTGCTACCGCAATGTTGGCTTCCGAGTTCAGGGTCAAATTGCGAGGTACCGCAGTACTTGTGTTCACGTCTCCTAACGTCATGTTGCCTGTACCATAAGTTCGAAGCACCGCGTTATCGGTTAGCTTGATCTTGGCGTGGGCGAGGTTCAAGTCTCCATCGACGTGCAACTCGGTGCTCGTACCTGTGCCATCGTCGAGCAATAAATCGCCATGCGTTACCGAGCCTCGCGTATCGACCGTAACTGCAGTCGGTCGCTCAGCCGTTAAAACCCCAATGTCTCCCAAGAGAACATCCCCAGCATTCGTCGACGCACCTCCCCCCGAGGTATCAAACGTCAAACCCTGCGTTGTCTTGAAGTCCGCCTTGGTCACATCGATGGAACTGGTGTTGGCCGAGGCACCTGTCGGGTTGGTTAAGAATGACAAGACTCCGCTGAACGCCTTGAGAATCGTCCCAATCAGAGTAATACCAGTACCTGACGTTCCGTCAACTGCCAGCGATGGATTTGCCTGACCATTGAAGTCCAAATCGCCATGAGTCTTTAATGCGTTAGCCTTGCTGGTGTCAATCAACAGCGAATCGAAGTAGTTCACACCACTATTCGATACGCCTCCGAATGTGATGTCACCACCGTCGCCCCCCAATAGGCTCGTATTGCTAGTTCTCAGTGTCAGGGTGCTCGACGCAGAAGTCGGCGCAACTTTCGACGAACCAAAGTCGATCGAACCGCCATCGGTGATAGTACTGCTGCTCAAATCGATGACGCCATTGGCTAAAATCGTTGTCCCCTTCGAGTCAACAGCCAGCGTAGCAGTATTGATGCCCTTCGCAACCAATCGGGTACTGCTGAGAGTCACTTGGCCAGAGGTCGTTGGAGCGTCTGTACGGATGTTGAGCCGATTGAGCCCGGAAGTTGCTGCGGTCACGGTACCAAGCGTGACTGCTCCACCGGTCGTTGCTCCTCTGGAGTCTACCGTCAAATTCGCAGCACCGTTCTCACCATCAACGTTTCCTAACGAAATGTTGCCACCGGCCGCAACTCCTCCACCTCCAGATGAAATCGTCCGAGCGGCACTGCCATCGATAAGCAATGTCCCGCCAGTCATGGCAATGTTGCCCCCATTGGATGTGACATTGGCTGCCAAATGGGTTTCAGAACCGCTAATACCGGTCGTCGTGATGTCGCCAGCCGATGTCAAAGCCGCGTTGATCTCCAAATCGTTGTACTGGTCGATCAAGACACCGCCCGTGCCGATCGTGGCAATGCCATTGAGCTGTACCTGGTCATCCACTTTGGAGTTGCCAGAAATCTCCAATCGACCTGCGGTTACGGCATTGAAGCTCGCGACATTGACTCCAGCCGTATTCAATTCATTGAATGCGACGTCAAACGTTCCGTTCTGAATATTGATAGCACCTGCCGAGATGTCGTTCGCACTTCTGAGGGTCAAGGAGATGTTAGGATTGTTCGCCGTGACACTCCCGAGGGTAAGGCCGCCCGTAGCTCCATTGGCAGTCAGGATATTGACGGAACCATTGCTACCGGCAAGCTGGATACCGGAAGTAATGGAAGAGAAATTGATGGGTCCGTTGTTGGCCGTGACGTCGACGTTAGAACCCAAAGACAATGGGCCGGCGACATTGGTAAAGGTAATGTTGGTCGCAGTCGTTACGTCCCCTTGAAACGTCAGGTCATCAATCTTAGTGAACTGGATAGAACCCGTGGTCGCGGCCATGGTTGAGCCGATCGTTACATCGTCATTGACGGTCGTCGAACCCGAAATACTGATGGACCCAGCGGACAAAGCGCCCGTCGATTGAAAAGTTGCGTTGAGATCATCGTTGTTCGAATCGATGGTCGCCGTAAAAGTACCCCCGGAAAGATTGATTGTACCAACGCTGATGCTGCGAGCTGCATCGATCGACAAATCTCCCAATTGTCCTATTGTTACGGCAGTCGAGTTTATGTCGCGTCCGGAAAAGAGAGATACTTGAAGATTGGAATTACCCGTCAGGCCGCTTTGGAAAACAATATCCCGCGTTGCATTTAGGGTCAACGTCCTGGAGGCTGAGGGCGCTAGCGAAACCGCATCAACGATCCTGATGTCGCCATTTCCTGCACTAGCGGTGTTTGTAATGATACTCACGTTTCCGGTAGTAAGCCCACTATTGATGGTCGATATCAAAATATAGGTCGTGAGAGGTGCCGAACCGGCGGTTGAGACAATTTCAATATCGTTCGGGTCGATTAACCAAGTACCAACTTTTCCTTGATAGGAAACGGCATTTGCAGCGCCGTCAACACGGAGATACTTCTTCCCTGAGGTTTCAATGAAGCCGCCATCCCCCGAGACGATTCCGCCTCTAGCAAAAATTCTTCCTGATCCGTCAATGATCGCCGTATCATCCGACCAAACGATCACTTGCCCGCCATCGCCATTGATCCGTGCATCCGCAATGAGTGTCGCGTTTCCTGAAACATATGTATAACGCGAGTTACGCACGCTAACATCTTTGCCTTGATACCCTCCTCCCACTTGAATCTCTCCGCCCCCCGTTCCGCCTGAGACGTCAACTCGAGTCCATTCCTCAAGCAAAACACGGTCACCCGTAAGCATCACACTACCACCACGATGCAGGTCATCTCCTCGACTGGAGATTTCTCCATCGACAGTTAATACTCCCGACCGTGCGTCCAGTTGGACGTCACCTTCGGGGCCGGTTGAGATGGCCCCGTCGACACGGATCGTCCCTGCCTCAATCGTCAAGGTTCGCCCGATCGTCAAATTGCCGTTTAGATGGACGATATTCGTGTCACCGCCAATAACCTTGAGATGCTCCATCCCCGAAAGATCCATCGTGTCGATTAGAAGTGAGTTTTGACTTGCAGCCGTAGCTTGCAGGTCAATCGTCAAACGGTTCGATGGTACCGCGAATTCAATTCGGCGTTTGTCGTTGGACAATTGGACTATTTGATCTTCGCTCGCCATTCCATCTTCGCTTGAGTCGAGTAGCCAATTAGAGTTGCCTTCGAACTCGACCGCAATATTCCGTTCCAAGGCTTCATTCAAATCCTTGATCGACTCCACGTTTTGCAGTTGAACCACTTGGTTCAACTCATTCGTTGGGAAAGCAAAACGAACTTGGGTTAGCTTGTCTGTTGTTTGATAGGTGATTTCATCAAATCGCGGCCCGGAAGCCGTTGCAAAAATGACAAGATCTGTAGAGCCTAGAGACTGCGGCCCCGTTGCGGCGCCTGTTCCATTGACATAGATTCCGGCTGAAACCTGTATCGAAGGATCGATGAAAAACTGATCCACGTCGCTCGAACCATCTAAACGAATAGACTGAAACTCAGTGGTGCTACCTTGCCAAACGCATTGGTTATTGATCGATACGGCAATCTGATTCGCTCCATTCGACGAGTCCAGGCGTATCAACTCAAATTTGTCAGCAGCGCCGTCGTTGGCTGACTTCCCAGCATCGAAACGTAACGAAACCAAGTCGATTGCGGAGACAACAGCACCAGCGTTGAGGACCCGTCGATCTTCGAGTTGCGAGTCGTAAACGCGAGGGAACGTGTTTTGCTCTGAACGCGAGGAATGACTCTCCCCTCCAGAAATACTTGAGACTGTACTTTTGAGCCACTCAAAAAAGGAAGCCATCTTGACGCTCATTCGGTAAAAATTGTCTTGTACGCACCCATGCATAAATTTCTTCGTTTGACCGCGTGGGCATCGCCCGCATCGCCCCGCGCTTTCGCGAGGAAAACGCGGCCAATGGGTACGCGGTTAAACAAGTTGTGTGCGAAAACTTGTGCATGGGTGCTTAGTTCAAGTGCAAAGGGGGGATAAATCGACTTTGCACTGCTCGTCGATATTATTTTCAATGGATTATGCGAACGAAAAGTTGCTGCAACAACTCTACGATCGCATTGCATAAACCTTATTTTCGACATTCTTTAACCTAAACGTAAGGTCTTATCGCCGCAAAGTCTGCTTGTTACGGTTGTAACGAGTGGGGTTTTTCCGATTTTTCACTGGGGAGCAGTTAAAACTATAATAGCGTACAATCTCCAAATCGTAACTTCTCATGCCACCGTAGTTCGACGATGTGGGAGGCGAAAGTCAAGGACGACTTAGTCTGAAATCCCAGGATTTCGTGTTGAAAATAGGATGATGGATGCCATGGATGTTGCACCAGCTATCGACGAATCGCCAACCAAGCTGACGAAACCTGCGCGGCGTATGCCCTTAGGCAGCGCGCGTAGTATTTCTTTAGGCATTTTCGTTTCTTTTTCTTGCAGCCTACAGGCACAGACCCAGACTGTGGAAGTAGCGTTAGAGCCAAATCTCGTGAGCTCGCCAGCTTCGGTTCCAATAGATATAGATACCGTCCGGTCGAAGGAAAAACCCGAAACCGTTGAACCCGATCGAATGCAGCCACCCAGGAAGGACGACCCCACTCGTAAAAATGAAGCCAAAAAGCCAGCTTCCAACCTTCTTCCAGCTCAACGCCCCATTGGTAGAATTAACATCGATTTGCGATCAAAACCAAAAAACGGCAGCAACGTAGTTCCTGAAAATTTGGCACAAAAAGCAATGGGGCAAATCCCTGTGGTTCAAGCCTCACGTTCTGACGAGATGCTTGGCGACATGGTTTTCGCGAAGTCGCGGAATCACGACGAACTCTTTGCACATCAGCCACTTTACTTTGAAGAAGCAAATTTAGAACGCTATGGGCGAACATGCGGACCGCTACAGCCAACACTTTCAGGCGTTCGATTCTTCGCCACTATTCCTTCGCTGCCTTACGCAATGACCGTGCATCATCCCCGTAAAACCTATACAACCAGATGGCCCTTTGAAGCGGGTTGGGGAGCCCCCAAAGTCAAAGAACTCCAACCGCTCCAACTAAAGCCTAGTCTTGTTCAAGCTGGAGCGATCAGCGGTTTGCTCCTCGTTGTACCGTAGGATCAATTGCAAAAGTGCTAAACACGAATCTCGCAATGCGATTCCCAAGGGACTGTGAATCTAACTGAATCACAACCCAACCAATGGAATGGTGCAAAGGAAGCAAATCGTTGCCCCGAAGCGATTCCGACGAGATCTCTATTCTTGCAACAAACACCGGCTCAGCCGACTCAAGACGCCCGTTGCGGTTGGGTCGACTTGGAACAATTCCAGCAACTGCAATTTCAAGCGGGATATCAGGGTTGATAGCAGTTCCCACTTCCGAAATGGTCCCACGAAAGGAATGGCTTGGCAACGCTTTCGATTTCAGAGTCACTGTTAGGCCAGGACGAACAAGCTCGACCTGCGATTGAGTTAGATACGCTGTGCCTTGAAAACTTTCCGGGTCGCCAACCTCGCAAAAAGTCGTTCCACGATTTAAAACGCAGCTGATATTCTCAGCGTCCATCGGTGTACCGCTCCAAGCTTGAATCTCATTCGGATTTCTGGATTCCTTGGTCGCAATCGGGGCAAAGATCTTTCCGTCAACGGGGGCACGCAGTGTTAGCTGCTCCATATCGGATTCCAATCGCTGTACCTCAAGCTCTAAACCGGCTATTGCTTCTTGAACGGTTGGTATCCTCGATGCGACGATAGTATCCACTCCGCGGCGAGACTCCAGGCCGACCAAACGTGCTCGTTGTCGTGACAATTCTCCACGACGCGCGACTAAACTGAGTTCCAATTCGTTCGAAACAAGCATCGCAATCTCATCTCCAGCATGAACGATCGCCCCCTCAGCCTGGGTTCGCAGCAGCCTACCAACGACCATGACAACAACGGACTTGACATCCTTTACTTCCAAAAAAGCAGGCGAATTCAATCGAGCCGGCAAAGGCAACCAAACAACTGCGACAAGAAGCGAAATCGCAGCCATCAATGAAACGGACACACGCCCCGTCCGCAAACTACCAAGTCGACCAGACACTCGCACAAAACTCCCGAAAGCGTTCAAAATCCAGTAAAACCATCCAGAAAAAGCAGAAAAAACCAAAACCGCCCCCAACGACTCCAGTCGGAGAATTTGAAAGAACTTGTAGACAATAAAAAGGATAACAAGACATAAGCCCCATCGGTAAACTCCCGACAGAAGTCCATAAATCCACAGAAATCCGTTGCTGCGGCCGCTATAATCGGCGATCATTTGCGGAACGTCACGCATGTAGAAGTGAGCGAAGCTGTTCGCCACCACACGCCGGGCCTGCTGAGAAAGATTTGGGCGATCCAGCAGATCGGAAACAACGAAATACCCATCGTACTTCAACAAGGGGTTTCCATTGAAGAGGATTGTCCCGATACTTCCGACAAGGACTGCGTGAAAGCACAAACTATGAATGATCCCAGGGTTGGTAAACCACCAAATCCACATGCAAATCGAAGCTGCAATTAGCTCAAACAGAATACCTGCCGATGCGATCATCGCTCGCCTCCACTTGCTCTCCACCATCCACGAGTCGGTTACATCGCAGTACAAACAAGGTGTAAAGACCAAAAGCATCAGGCCCATTTCGTTGCATTCACCACCATAGTGCTTGCAGGCTAGTCCATGGCCTATCTCATGCAGGACTTTCAGACCACTGAATGTTAGATATACCAAAGCGATCGTGTGGGCGTTCAAGTACTCGTTGATCGATGGCATACTCGATAAAACGCTTACGCCTTGTATCAAAAAGAACATCAAAGTGAAAGCTAGGAAAAAAGCGATACCGAGTAGTGCAGGCAATTCAAAACACCAGCCAAGCCGTTGATCCAAATACTCGAGAGCGCTATCTGGATTGATGCCTCGAAATCGAATCGACATCCAACCGCGAACACGCCCCCAACGGACTTGCGATCGCAAATGCTCATTCCTCCGTAGCAACTCGTCTGACTGTCCCATGTTATCCGAGATCACAAGCCCGTTTCTGTGAAACTGGCCATGCAGAATCTGAAGCAGTCGTGCATCCAATCGCGAGCCCGGGAACTTGTTGCTAAACGCTTCTTTTATCGCGGCAAAGCTTGCTCTTCCATCTAGCATCTGCAACAACGCAAATTCTTCCTCCCAAAGCTGGTGGTGCGACAGTCGAATCGGATCCTTGATGACAAAGTAAGTTCTTGAGCCGGTTCTCCTCTCGCGAACAATCAAATCTGGCCGCATGCGTAAAGCAACTGGCCGAAGACTGGAAGCAAAAGGTTGCGTTGGTGCGAGTTGCAGCATGAGCCATCAAACGAATATCGAGGGTAAATCAACGTGCATGAATGATCATTTTTGCTCGCAAGCCTGGTCCTAAGAGACCTTTAGAATTGTCGACTTCAGCGACGATTCTTTGAGTGCGGTCATTCGGTTCAACCACTGGACTGATAAAGACGATCTTCCCAATGTGTCGCTCTTTTTCCCCTTCCCCTCCTTCGACCAGGATCGTAACACCACGATCCATCAGCGAAGGAGAGATAGCGTCCCGTTTCAAAAATCCCTCCACCTTGAGTCGATCGATTCGCATTACGCGAACGAGGCGTTCGCCGGGCCGTACCCATTCCCCTTTCTTTGCGATGATCTCAGTAACCGCACCTTGGATTGGCGATTTGATTCGATGACGATCCACCTCAAAGGTCGCTAGTTCCAGGTTCTTCGCAGAAAGCTCCTTCGCGAGTTCAGTCAATTGCAATTCCTGGTTCGCTTGTTCCAAATGCTGCTTCGCCTGCGCGACTCGCAGTTCGATCTCATCTACTTCTGCTTGCGAAGGGGTATCTGGGAACCGTTTTCGAGAGTCCATCGCTCGTTGCAAGCTGGCGTTGGTGACACGTGTTTCGGTTTCGGCAAGCAAGACACCAGACCGATTCCCCGCTTTCTTGGTCGCAATCCTTTGTTCTAATTCCGCTTGTTGCTGCTTCAATCGTGCGCGTTGATCGTCGAGCTGCAATAGCGTTTGTCCCACTTGAACCACCTGTCCCTCTGCGACCTGGATTGTCAAAATTGGGCCCTCTTGGATGGCCGGCACCTCGACTTCTTCAATGACTTTGAGCAACACTGGATTTACAGTGATCTCAACTCCATCGAACACCATTGAATAGACCATGCACGAACTGAGTATTGCGAATAACGTCGCTACTGCAACAACGGTACTCTTGAGCCACACACACACACTTGTGTGCGGCTTCAGACTCTTGAATATGGCCATTGTTGTCCTCATCTGCAGGAAGGCAGTGTACATTATAGAAAACGAAAAAGCATAAAATCCACAAGGCGACGAGTCCATACGTAACCAACGCATGTTTTGCCACAATGAATCCTGGCATTGACGGTCGCGCCAGGGCGAACATTGGCCATCTCGGTTGCGTCCACCGAAGCATCGACTCGAAGGGTTGCACCTCCGTCAGATACCGTTTCGACCGTCGTCCCTATCTGTTTCACAAGTGCAGAGTGCTTAACGCCAGGATCGCTTGCAATCGAAAATGTGACACGCAAACCATTTGGGCTAACGCGGTTCGCATTGATGACATGCCGAGTGTCTTCGTCCAAAACCCTTAATTGGAGTTTTCCATCGCCGTTGAGTTCCGCAATGCTGATGAGCTTTTGTCCCTGTTGAATAGGACGATGTTCAAGTGTCTCGGTTGGGTCCCAGCTGATCACTTGACCGTTCATTGGGCTCTTGAGCTGGAGTGACGCGAGCATTTCGTTGAGGATCGACAGTTGTTCGGCCTGACTCGCAACTACCTCTCGCAACTCGCTTTCGCTAGCGGATAGCTCGCCAGAACTAATTGCTTCCGAAGGGTTCGCCTTGCGATTTTGCAATCTCGCAACCTCGATACCACGCAGTTTCTCTTTTGCCGTTGCACACAAAGTCAGCAATTCTTCCTTGCGCAATTCAAGCTCTCGACTTCGGATTTCTAACAAGACAGCGCCGGCTTGTACCTTGCTTTGATGCGTGGTGTGGATCTTAACCACTTCACCATTTGCGGGAGCATAAAGGTGCCGAATTGCTACTGGTTGAATCGTTCCGGATGCATCGATATTGAGGTCCGATGGGATGACGATTGCGAGGCAAATGCCTATCAAGGCAGTTGCCATTCCTACCATCAGTTTAATACGATAGTTTCGGTAGAGTGCTGCCCATCCTTGCAGTGACTCACTTAATCGTCTCAGCGGCATTCCGTTGTATTCAATAGCATTCCGAAACACGATAGCCGCATGTTCAAGCAGCAGATCGGAACGCTGGTCGAGTCTAGGAGAATCCTTGGCTGTGAAAATCTCAATGATCAATGCACCAATATAATGTTTATCGGACGGTAGTCGGTTTTCGGAGTTTGGTTGGGTGTGCTTAATCAAGAGTATCCAAATCAGTTCGCATTGCGACGCATCTAGATAGCGTTGCAGGCTTTCCGACAACTGTGGTGCTTCCATTTCATTGGAAGGATGCCGAAGCGAATGGCCGCTTCTCGCTACAATCGCCACAAGCGACTCTAATGCACGCACTTGCTTCGCTCGTTTTTCGATCGTTGAAACACCGCTGACTGCGAGGACGGATGCCTTGTCTTTATCGACGCGAGCGACGCTTAGACGATCGCTTTGAAGAAACGTGCGCCCCTCGTTCGCGATTCGAAAAGCTGACTCGTGGAGATGGATACTGGAATACAATCTCGGGAGTATTGCTTTGAAATCGCTCCAAAGATGATCTTCAATCTGAAGACGCTGCAGCAACTGTGCATTTCGAAAATCTCTTGCAATCTCGCTTAAAGCCGCCATGAAATTTGTGATCGAAGCTTCATCAACTGCTGCGACTGCACCTTCGTTATGAACTAATTCGAAAACCAAATAAGCGAAATCTCGATCTCGGCATCCGAAAAAACGATAGATCTTTTTATCGTAGGTCCGCTTTGTCACATCTGTCGAATTGTCCTTCGCCGCTTGCCCCTTTGTTGCGCACTCCAACGCATCTTCATGGATTGCTTGGAGTTGCGAATCCGAGCCGATTCCAAATCGCACCAAACCGACTTCATGTTCAAGTCGATAGTTGACATCCGCAACGCTCCAAATGGCTCCCGCAATAGCATTGGTAGCTTTGAAAGCTGCGTCGAGAATTGACCGAAAAAATGTTCCGGAATCGAGCGAGGTTGATGCGAGATCCGTCAGTTCATCAAGCAACGTATCTAGCGTTTCTCTTGCGAACATCCGATGTGTCATCTAGCAACTCTCAATCCAATTTGCCCAGTCCCCGTAGCTTCTCCAGTTGGAAACGCCGATGCGAAAATTGGTGGTTTTTCCGATCTGTAGGGATTATATCGTTAATTCAGTTCAAACCACTAGTCCGATAAAAAACCTAGGCGAACGTGTTTTTTGTGTGTGTCCTTGGACGACGCCTTCCGTAGATTTTCGGCGTCGCTCATAAGTCGGGCTGAACCGGACGCTAGCGCGTTGCGGCTGATTAGCCGAAGGGCGCTAGCCCACGGTTTGCGGCCCATGTTGTGATCGATGCCAGATTTTCGAGAATATAAGGAGTTCGGGTCACTAAATGCTGTTGGTACGGAAGACACTTCTGCTATCCCTGCTTAGTCTTTGTGCTGGCGGCTGCGCATCTCGAACTGCCAAAACTGTTTTTCGAAGTGATACGATTGGGCTCTTTAGCCCTCTCAACGAGATCAACTCACCATCGGACGAACAGCAGAGTATTGAACTTTCGCAAGAGCAGCTTTCGGAACCGCTTTCCCTGCAAACTCCCGAAAAGACAGCCTGGCTTATCTCGCCGACCGAGGCCGTTCAAATCGCTGTCGAACGGTCCAAGGTCCTACAGGATTTAGGCGGTAGTTCGTTGCGAAATGTTAGCAGCGTTTCAACCATCCATGATCCATCGATCCAATCGACCGATCCAAGAATCGGAGTCGAAGCGGCGCTAGCAGCTTTCGACGCTCAGTTCAACTCAAAGACCTTCGTTAACAAAAACGATTTTCCTGTCAACAACCGACTTCTCGGTGGTGGCACGAATCTACTGAAACAAGATTTGATTACATTTCAGAACGAAATCACCAAGGCAACTGCATACGGCACGGAACTTTTCGCGCGAAAAAACACCAGCTATGATGCCAACAACGCCCCAAGCAACCTGTTTGCAAGCTCATGGCAAACCAACTTGGAAGCAGGATTTCGACATCATTTAGGGCGAGGCGGTGGGCTCGACTACAATCGCATCGCAGGCCCGGGCGCAACTCCAGGCACCTACAATGGCGTGCTCATCGCGAGAGTCAACGCGGATTCGAGTGTTTTGGACTTTGAAATGGGATTGCGAGATTTGGTAAGCGATGTCGAAAACGCTTATTGGGATCTCTATTTCGCCTATCGCAATCTCGAAGCAAAGATCACTGCTCGAGACGCCGCGCTAAACACTTGGCGAATCGAACGAGAGTATCGGGAAGCGCAATCAGGATCAGGCGAGAAAGAAGCCAGGGCTCGGGAGCAGTACTATCGTTTTGAATCGCAGGTCTTGGAAGCCATCACAGGCCGAGAAGTCGACGGCACTCGCACGAACAATGGCAGCAGTGGCGGCACGTTTCGGGCTGCAGAAGGTGTGCATACCGCAGAGCGACGCTTGCGGCTCCTGATGAACCTTCCTATCAACGATGATCGTATGCTCAGACCTGTTCATGATCCCATCCTTGTTAAGATTGTCTTTGACTGGCCACAGGTTGTCGGCGAGTCACTGCAGCTCCGCCCCGAACTAAGAAAACAAGACTTGCAACTGAAGCGAGGGCACCTGGAGCTCATCGCTAGCAAAAATGCTCTATTGCCTCAGATGGATATTCTGACTCAGTACAGGCTACGTGGGTTTGGACATGATCTGTGGGGCTCGAACACGGCGCAATTCGACAATGCTGTTGCAAGCTTGACTTCCGGCGGTTTTCAAGAATGGCAGTTCGGATTAGAAATGAATTTGCCAGTGGGCTTAAGACGAGCGTACAACAATGTTCGCAACGCCCAATTGAAACTTGCTCGCGACCAAGATCTTCTCGATCAGAAACAACGTCGCGTGATTCACGACGTCAGCAATGCATACGCATCCGTAATTCGCGCGTTTGAAATAGCAAACGTTGCGATGAATCAGAGATTGGCTGCACATGAGCAATTCGCCATTCTTCGCAATCTCGAGGAGAACAAGAGCCGCGTCAATACGAACGAAATGCTCGACGCACAAAATCGGGTGAGCCAGGCGGACGCAGGATACTATGATGCGATCGTCCGGTACATGATCGCCTTGAAAAACATCCATTTTGAGAAGGGGACTTTGTTGGAGTACAACAGTATCGCCTTTGTGGACCGTGTTCGACCAACGCGTCCGATAGTCAAGCCCTTCCTGGTGTCCGAAGTGCCGATGAACGATTACTCCATTCCCAATCGATTCGAGCAGCCAATCGAATCTGCCGGCCCTATTCCATCTTTGTCAAGTGATGAGTTCATTGAATCAATTCCACTAGTGCCAAAACCCTTAAGTTCCTTCCACTAGTTTGGAGCTTACTGAGCCTGAGGCGCTAGCCGATTTTCAGCGGCGTGGCTCGGCTAGCGCCTCAGGCTCAATCCAAGAAACCGGAAAGAACTTCCGGATTCTTGCACTAGGCGAAACGCTCTCTTCCAACGCTCCGCTGAGCCAGTAGAATAGTCTCTTCTACAATGTCGCTTTCGTTAATGTCGCTTTCATTCTAGCAAGGTTGTCTTTTCATGGAATATAAGATTCAATTTGGGTCTCTTAACTCAAAGCCACAAACGAAGCCCAGTAAAACTTTCCGAATCGCGGTGCTGGGTGATTTCTCCGGGAATGGAAACTCAGGTCGAGTTGAAGTTGGTGGCGCATTGGCGGCAAGAAAACCCCTTCGTGTCAGCCATGAAAACCTCGATTCACTTCTTTCGCGTTTAGAGGTCTGCCTGAGATTGCCCGCAGGAGCGAGCGGCGCGATGATTGAGGTACCGATCAAGTGTATGGATGACTTCCATCCCGACCAACTCTATCGCAATGTTCCGCTCTTTGAGAAACTCGTTAGCCTCCGTCAACGCCTTCAAGATCCTGCAACCTTTCCCAAAGCGGCAGCCGCCGTACAAGCCCTCGCAGTCGCGCCAATTGAAATTGGAAAAGTTGCGGCCTCACGGACGTCGTCGTCTAACGCGGTTCCTCGCGGTCGAATCGAAAGCTTTGCCGATTTGATCCAGCTGGAATCGCGAACACACGAGGCGCCTGAGCTGAAAACACTTCTTCGAGACGTCGTTCGAGAGCACGTCATTACAGAAATGCATGGTCAATCGGAGCTTATCGGTGCAGTGGATGCGTCGTTGTCGGACCTGATGCGGCGGCTATTACATCATCCTGACTTCCAAGCCATGGAGTCACTCTGGCGATCGTTGGATTTGCTGATACATCGACTTGAAATCGATCATGAATTGGAGGTCGTTCTTTACGACATCAATGCTGCTGAATTTGCTGCGGATCTTGCATCCGCTAGCTCCTTGGAGGAGACCGGAGTGTATCGCTGGTTGGTAGAAGCACCATCGCTTGACGCATCGCAGGGTCCATTGTCTTTGTTCGTTTGCAATTTTGTATTCGAACACATCCCACCTCATGCTGAACTATTGGCACGCGCAGCAAAAATTGCCGCCTCAGCCGGAGCGCCCTTCATCGCGTCGGTGGATTGCTCGTTTTTGAAAAGAACCAGCCCAGAGGAAGTTCATCCACTGGTCAAAGAGTCATGGCAAGCGCTTCGCGAATTACCAGAGGCCGTTTACTTGGGCCTTGTGACCCCACGTTTCATGCTTCGTTGGCCATACGGGAAAAAGACCGAACCGATCGAGTCGTTCAAGCTGGAGGAGTTTACTCAACACAGCGGGCTTTCGGGAATGCTGTGGGGCAATTCGGCTTTCATTGCGGGTCTGCTCCTAGGTCAGAGCTTTCGCAACGACGGACTATCAGGCATGAAGCTTGGTTCCATCCTGACCGTTGACGACATTCCTTTTTATTACTTCAACGATGAGCACGGAGATCAAGTAGCCTTGCCTTGCACGGAAAGACTTGTAAACGTCCGTACAGCGCAGCAGGCAACAGCTCAGGGAGTGATTCCCGTGCTGTCGATCCAGGGGCGCTCCGAAGTCCGATTAGGGGGCATGCACTCTGTCGTCGGTGTTCCGCTCGCAGGCCCCTGGGCTCCCGTTGCAATCCAGCCAGGAGCGAAACTTCCTCCAATGGAAACGCCGAAGGCAATCGCTGCTGCGACTTCTGTCCAGGTCGATGAGTCTCCAACGGAACCCCAAGCCGCTGAACCTGAAACAGGTCCCGCGGGTGAATCCGATGACTTGGATGCTCTGCTCGCCTCGCTGGACGATTCGTCCGGGGCCAGCGATGGTAGCGACTCGGGAATGGACGCAGACCTTGCCGCGTTACTCGCGGATCTTTAGTAGCTGGATAGCTCTCCGGCCAATATTGGTTACCTCAATGGGACGATTAAAGCGTGGCTTTCGATGGATTCCAGGCTTTCATCCGAAAAGAATTCAATTTGGTTTCGCAAGCATTATTCGCTTCCCTACTTATGATCGATACCTGACGACGGGCATGCGACAGGCTATTGAAAAAGTTAAAATGAGAATTGGAAAATGCAAAATGTAAGGTTATCTCTACTTGTGTGCTGAGCAACCTCAAGTAACTAACCTTTTGATTTGGGGTCCACATCTATACCTAGTTTCTCTGCCGTGAGGATGCTCAGCAGGGTGCCTAACATACTGGTTTCGTTGCCACCACCGCTCGCGCCAGTCATAAATAGCTGTGAGGGGACCAAAGGTTGTTGGCTTTGGCGGAGTTGTTCCGCGACGATGGCCATTGCGTAAAGGCGTGGGTCTCCGTAGGAATCAACTTTCAATTGGAGAACCGCTGCTTCGGCGCGCCCGATATCGGAGATCTTTTTCCCTTCTCCTTCACCAATGAAGGCCGCCTTCTTTCCTTCGCCTTCCCCGATAAGAGCGGCTTGTTTGGCTTGCGCCTCTGCCAAGACGAGCATTTTGCCAGCCTCACCTTCACCTTGTAATTTTGCTTGTTTGGCTGCCGCTTCGGCTTGGACAACCGTGGTTTCAGCTGTTTTGCGAGCCTTCGCTAAGTCTGCGTCACCGACGTTTTCCGAAATTCGAATCTGAACTTGCGACTTAGTCAATTCGGCCTGCAATGCGGCCTGTGCTTGAGCTTCATTAAGTGACTTCTCGCGAACAGCAGCTTCCTGTTGTCGTTGAAACGTTTCCACCTGCTCGATCGCAAATTGCCTTTGACGCAACTGGTCGAGCAACGTCTCAATCTTTGGGTCCCCAGGTTTCGATTCGGGGCGACCAATCAAAACATCTACGCATTCAATATCAAACTGAGTGAACTTTTGCCTCAGTTCCTCTCGCGCCTGCTTTTGAATGACATCGCGATCGTGAATCAACTGGAGCATTGACTTCTTATGCGCTACATCGCGAAAATAGGCAGACAACATTGGATCAAGCGTCTGCGTGATTAATTTCTTAACATCTCCGAAACGCTGAATTACTGAAGGAGCTTTTTGATAGTCGATATGCACGACCATACTCAAGGGTAACAATGGTTCGTAAGCATCAGCGGTTATTAGTTCAATACTCGTCAACGAATCATCGAACCGATGAGATTCCGTGCGTCCGGTGATCCAATGCAGCACGAAATTGGTCGTAGGGACTAGGACAATCACTCCTGCAGAATTATTAAAAGCGTATTTTCCAGGGCCGAGTGCTACATCCCAAACACCCTTTTCGCCTTCGTGGACTCGTTCTCCATGGCGGAATTCCTTACCTGAAGTGTCGTCTCCCTTCTTGCCATAGAAACTCACGACGACACCAACTTCACCAATGGGAACAACTTGCTTGGGAATCATGTCGATGGTCGCGAACCAACGATTGAGGAAGTACGTCCCGTCAATAAGTGGGGTATACTGAACGCCGCGGCGTCCACCGGCCAGCAAAAAAGCTTCGATATCTTGGTAGTTGTTGTGGAAGTTTTTATCGTCCTTCTCGTTTCCAACAGATGGAGCAATTAATTCACCGGGCGGCAGCGACGGCCCTTCGTGGACGGTCACAATTCCGATTTGATCTGACTTGCCGCTAATAATAAGGGGGCTAAAACCATTTAATTCGTGCAATTGCTCTTGCCATTCCGACAAACTCTTGGCGTATTCCAGAGTGAAGACATGGTCTTCCGTAATTACGTTGAACAAAGCGATGTTGATCGCATAAACCCCTTCGCGAAGGATGCCCCGTTGACGGCCCTTTTGTCCATTCGCTTCCAAGAATTTGTGCGTGTCTTGGAAGTTGTTACAATCCACATTCTTGCCCAACGTCTGAAACGGTAGTACTTGTTCGCCACCCCGAGAGAAGATGTAGCCAATCTTCCCTTGCTTGATTGTGACCAAAGGAAATTTGTGGACCGCATACTGCCATCGCCAAAGCCCAAAGTGAAGGCCCCCTCGTAAAACATCCGCTTGGTAGCCAGCTTCACCGTTTAAAGCAATTATCGCGCCTTCTGTAAGCGAGCCTTTGCCAGACCACAACTTCTCAACAATCCCAATTCGGCTATTAGGGATGTACCTAACGCACAGCCAAATCACGAACAGGCTTAGAAAAAGCACACTACTGGCAACAATGGCAAGAATGATCATACGACGTCTCTTTTCTCGGGAGTTTCATCTGTGTGTCTGAAGAACCATATGTAGCATAGTCTAATCCTTACGTGACAATGTTAATTTCGGCAAGTTAGTATAAGCAGCCTTCCCTTTGCCAGGAGAGACCGAATGAGTAAATCAAAAAACAGCCCGCGTGGTTGTCCATCATTTTAGAAGATTCGCGGCATTTTGAAGGGGATAGAACCTGGGATCGAAGCTATCTGAACGCATAAACAGTATACTGAGGCTGGATTTATCTTAATAAACTGTCACCGAACGTTTTCCCATGTCAGACGTTACCCAAATTCTGTGCCAGATTGAATCCGGAGATTCGTCGACGGCGGATCAGCTGCTGCCGCTCGTCTACGACGAACTTCGCAAATTGGCCTCGGCAAAACTAATAGGGGAAAAACCGGGACAGACACTGCAGGCGACCGCACTCGTTCACGAAGCATACCTTCGAATTCTGGGAAATGGACCGGAGCAGGGGTGGGATTCAAGGGGCCATTTCTTTGCCGCTGCAGCCGAGTCCATGCGACGTATCCTGGTGGATCGGGCCAGGGAAAAGAATGCGCAAAAGCGAGGAAGCAACATGAATCGTGTCGAATTGGGAGACGACCTAGTACAAAACAACAGTTCCTTAAAAGACAGCCAACTTCTGGTGCTGGACCTTGCGCTGAATGCCCTTGAAATGCACGATGAAACCAAAGCCAAGCTTGTCAAATTGAGGTATTTTGCTGGCCTTACCGGTGAACAAGCTGCAAACGCCTTGGGCATTGGCGTCTCAACTGCGGACAAGTATTGGGCTTACGCCAAAGTATGGCTTCGATCTGAAATGAAGCGAATCGACGCTGAATCAGATTAATTTAGCCCAAATATGGAAATTATTCCTGGCTGTCGTAGGGAAACGGCACACGAAATCCGCATTGGTTTACAGAGGCATTTCCACCCAAGCATGCAAAGTTTTGGAGTCCAATCGTGAGTGGTCTGAATATCAACGAAGAATTGGTTTTTGACACAGCCCGTCGAATCAAGGATAAGGAGTTACGCGCGGACTACGTTGAGCAGGTATGTGTGAAGGATCCAGCTTTGAAAGCCAGGGTCTCTGAGCTACTTTCGCTTCACGATGAGGAGGAAAGTCTGTTCGCAAGCCCACCGCAAGGACTGCTACAAACTTTGGACGCCAGCCAAATCTCCGAAAAACCCGGCGCACAGATCGGTCCCTACAAACTGTTGCAGCAGATCGGCGAAGGGGGCATGGGCGTAGTTTATATGGCCGAGCAAACCAAGCCCGTCGAACGCCGTGTGGCCTTGAAAATCATCAAGCCCGGGATGGATACCAAACAGGTCATCGCTCGCTTCGAAGCCGAGCGGCAAGCCCTGGCCATGATGGAC
>JAYTVL010000033.1:0-8711 GCA_043744075.1 Pirellula sp.
CGATCACAACATGGGCCGCAAACCGTGGGCTAGCGCCCTTCGGCTAATCAGCCGCAACGCGCTAGCGTCCGGTTCAGCCCGACTTATGATCGACGCCCCCTATTCTTCATTGACTCAATAACCATCGTTCGGATTGGCAGGCTTTGCCCCTTTCGCACCCGACGAAGATTTAGGCGCCGAAACAGGAGCTGGCGCCTCAACCGGTTCAGTCTCCGCTCCCGCAATTACAACTGCCTGTGTTAACCCATCCGGCGAAATGTCGCGAAGGATATCCAAAAAACTCATTGTTGACAGTCTTCTAGCTCGTTTCAAGAGCAAAGGCAACGGGCTAGACGGTTCGTTCTTTTCCAGCCAGTTTATGATTTTGTCCAATCCATCAATGATATCCTCACGTCGGGTGATCACAAACGGCCCTTTTGCCATTGTCGATCTAGGAACCGGAGAATCAACAGTTACCGATGAACCCTCTGCAGCGTCCGAACCGCTTGGCGATTCAGATCCATCAACTTCCTTGCGCAAGACGCCCCAGGCCTTTTGAAACCGGGCAATTGCTTTAAGCTCTTTTGTCAGATGTTCAAGATTTGGCCCGATGGCTGGGCCAAGCCGATCTGAAAATCCGTTTTCTATGGCGACCGCAAATTTGAGACTGTCCTCGACCGCTTGAACCAGTTCCGCGAATTCTTTTGGATCGCAAGCCATTACTGCGGCATCGATCTGCTTCTGAGTTGGAGGCGACTCCATCCCTTCTGGGACAGGAATTTCAGACTTTGCAATAGCACAGTCCGTCCAACTAAACTTGCCAACGGAGCGACTCACTAATATCGGAGTCGTACGCAATTGTCGAATCACTCCGCCCACCTTGCACAGCCCAGCAAGGGCATTGATCCGAATCGTAGGATCGTTCTCATCATCCGCATCAAGTTGCGGATAGACCGTTTCCCAAAACTTTTCAACATATACCGAAATGAGCTGCATGATATTCCGAAAACCGACAATCCCGATGCGTGACAGCTCCGCTTCCGCAAGGTAGGTTGCTGCTCGCAAGTCCTTGGATCTGAGCAAAATGCTCAAAGCTGCATCGCGAACTTCATCCCAATCCGCAGGAGCCCCCTCAATCTTGGTAGAGCCAAATTCTTGATCTGGTGTCCCTTGAGCGGCTTTCACCATGCGTGAAAAGTCGGGGTCGTACTCTAGATCCAATCCACTTGGCGCGTCAGCGCTGAGAGCAACCAGTAGTGGCTCCAAATCATTGCTCATCGCCCCAATACTCCTCGTGTCATGGAAATTCCAAAACGCAACCCGTAGCGACTCTTTCGGCTTGTTACTCCTACCATCACGCAGTCAAATCGTACTCGATATTTTGTTTCCTGTGTTTTCGAATCGAATGAAACCTTTGTTACGATAACTCGATCACATTACGCAATTACCATGACCATCGCATATCGAAATTCCAAGTCGAATCGGTAAATCGCTCTTTCGAGACGGCCAACGAAACCGCACTCCCTACTTCGAACAGACCGAAGTCACCCTTCTGATCGGTGGCATAATGCAATCCGGGCGTCAAATAAAAAATGGCGTCATGATCGATCGGCCTTAGTGTTCCTGCCGAATCCGTTGCCATGCCATTGAGGACCGAAAAGGCAACGATTTCGATCGAAGGAACCCACCCATTATGATCCGTTTCAAACCAAACGCTGTTGAATCCCGTAGCAAATTTTAACACCTGCCCCCCATGTTGGGGGTCAGCGCCAAGCGGGAACAAAAACTTGAGCTCTCCATGCATCCACGTGTTTTCTTGCAATTTGTTGCGAAACAACATCCCCGGTTCAAGGCTAACGTGACCGGTCCCCAAGCCAGCTGCCGCGTTTCCGGACGCGAAGTGCGTTCCAAAATACTGCGTTAGCATCCATTGCTTGCCATCCAGCAAGACCGTTTTCACAATTAACTGCATATCGCCTAAACCCGCATGATTCTCGTTCACTTGAGGATCGGTGGACCGAAAGGGGACTTCAAAGGCAGTGGAAAACTTTTTGGAGCCCAGCTCCATCCGCATCCTCCCTTCCTGATAGTTCATGCGGGACTCACCAAGCGGGGGCCCTTTTACGCTCCCTGCTTTCGCCCAAAAGTACTCCGCTCGGTCTGGCAAATGCATCCGGTTTGCCAGTACTGCTCGGATTCGGAAGTTGTTAAAAGGCTGAGCCGGATCGATGTCAAAGAGAGAAAAGGCAAGTCGTTCATGCCCAAGCCCAGATCCGTTGCTACTCGACCGACGCCTAACAGGATTTACAGGCGCCGAATCCAACATGCTCTCAAAGAAGGGCGGGGCTGAGTCCACAACAACCGACGGTCGTTTAATCGCTGGCTGGTCCGCGGGGGACGATTGCGGAGGAGGGAGGATTTCTTGAGAAATATTAAGTTGCTCTTCGCCGGTAAGTTCAGCACTGGGTCGGTGCGAAGTCAACCAACTCGGATCCATGGGATCGGCCATTTCAACGGCCGTCCCTATCTGAACTTTTGGCTGCACGACAAGTCGATCCGCAGAAGTCGGATAGGCATTTGGTAGTCCAATCCGAACTTGAGTCCGCTGGTTTGGTCGAAACTCTGGCGATTGGACGTTTGGCGAACTCAATTCGACTTGACGATTCGAAACGAATACCGATTGCCCTTTAGCCTGCTTTGCAAAAACGACGAAACCGCCAAACACGATCACAATAACTTGCGCCGATGTTACGCATGAATTCACAAGTTTCATCCGACGACGATTCAAGGGGAATTCCTGTTAGCATTGAGCAATACCCAATCCTGCACGGACTTGGCGGAAATGTGGGATGTATCGGCTAGGTCGATTGTAGCGGATGAGTCGAAACGAAATGGATTCAATCAAATCCGTTTCGACACAGCTGAAATGACGATGTTTACGCAATTGACAAAGCTTGCTACATTGAGCGACCAACGGCAAGTTCGATAGCATTGTTGGATTAGGGGCATTGGGAAGCTTGTGATTCCCCTAGAAAGATTCTGAAAGCAACGGTTTATGCAACAACTCCCTATTCATTGGTACGAGGGGGCATTTCTTCGCCCTCAGCACTTCCAAGCTTCGGATCGTTTTTGGTCAGATTCGCTCAGGGTTGCAGGTCAATTCGATAACCCGCACAACTACGGCCTAGTATCAATTGACTTCAGTCGCGAAGCGCTAGCAAACCATCAGTTCGAACTTCGGAGTCTCCGAGCTCGCATGCGAGACGGAACGTTGATCGATATGCAAATCGGCGATGAACCTGACCGATTAGATTTGTCAAAGTCGTTAGGGGAATCTTCATCCATAACGAAAAGCCTAAAAGATGCATTCGAGCAAGAGTCGTCCATTCGGATTTACATTGGAGTACCCAAGATGCGACTTGGACGCACCAACGTAGGTTCATCGAAAGACGAGAATTCTGCCGAGCTACGCTACCTCGAATCGGAGGTAAGTCTACCCGATGAGAGTTGGGGCGGAGACGAGCAGGAGATTCAATTTCGCCGACTCAACGTACAGCTTTTGGCTTCGACGCAAGATCTTGCTGGTTATGAATTGCTTCCCATCGCACAGATTAAGCGAGCGAGTGAGGGCGAGTCGGCGCCCCAGCTCGATCCCATTTTCATCCCACCGGTCCTCTCAATTGACGCCTGGTCTGGCCTAAGCCGCGACATCGTTCGCGCCATCTATGACGTAATTGGGCAAAAGATTGACGTGTTGAGTCAGCAAGTGATCAATCGAGGAATCGGCTTGGATAGCCGCGATCCTGGTGATGCAGAAAGAATCTTGATGCTCAACCAACTCAACACGGCTTATGGGGCGTTGTCCATTGTCGGGTTTGATCGCGGCGTGCATCCCCGTGTTGCCTATATCGAGCTGTGTCGCATTGTTGGCCAACTTTCGATTTTCAGTCCAGATCGTCGCGTCTCGGATCTTCGGCCTTACGATCACGACAATCTCTACGACATTTTCATGGATATCAAGTTCCGAATAGAGTCGTTGATCCACGCAGTTCGCGACTACGAAGTCCAGCAGCGTTACTTTGTCGGGGTCGGTCATGGAATGCAAGTGACGCTGGATCCGCGTTGGTTCAATTCGGACTGGCAATGGTTTATTGGTGTCGACAAGGGCGAACTAACCCAACGTGAATGCCTCGAGCTTTTGTCGGCAGGCCAACTGGATCTAAAGCTTGGGAGCAGCCGGCAAGTCGAGTTTCTCTTCAAGCAGCGAGCGACTGGTGTGACGCTAACGCCTGTCGACCGTCAGATCCGTGCGCTGCCGGGCCGCGCCGATTGGGTCTTTTTTGAAGTGCCGCGGCAGGATACACCTGCCTGGCGCGATGTTCAAGAAACGCAAACCCTCGCCATGCGATTGAAGGATTCGTTGATTGCAAACCTTGATCGATTGCAAGGCCAGCAGACAATGGTTGTGGCAGCATTCGGTCGCAAGATTGCTCTCAAGTTTGCTCTGTTTGCAGTACCGGTGCAAGCATGACGCCAAAGCACTCTCTTGCAGTGGATCCATTTCTTCTCCACTCGTTGGATTTGCTCGATCGCATTGCGTCTGGCGGAGACCCAAACCCTCATGAGGAAAGAGTGCGTCTGCGAGCGTTTTTGGATCAAGGTGAAGCGATCGTGGGTGCAGGCCGAGATTGGCAATTGACCCGATATGCTTTGGTTGCCTGGATCGATGAAATGCTAGTGGAAGCGAGTTGGTCGCATCGCGAGTGGTGGAGCAATAACGTGATGGAACGGGAGTTATTCAACACCCGCGAATGCGCTGAGCGATTTTTTGTGAATGCCAAGGAGGCGTCCGGGTTAAGCCAACGCGATGCCCTCGAAGTCTATTATGTTTGCGTCATTCTTGGCTTCCGAGGAATCTACAGTGAACCTACCATTGCTCGTATGATTACCGAAAGCCTCGGTCTTCCCGAAGATCTGAACGTCTGGGCAAAACAGGTTTCGATGTCGATCCGATTAGGCCAAGGACGCCCGACCTTGAAGGAAGCGTCTCGAGACATAGCAGGTGCTCCTCCGCTGCCATCGAAGAATCGAGTCGTTTGGCCGTGGTTGTTTGCATCGATTTTGGCAGCATGGAATGTGATCTACTTTGCTCTGCATTTACCTCGATAAATCAGTCAAAAACACGATAGCTGGAACTGGATTCAATGAGTGACGCGACCGGAGAAAATGAAGCTCCAAACATGGAGGATGGTGCCGAGGAAGAGCGGCTGGGTTGTCTTGCTCGACTCATTCCCGTTACGACACCGGGCTGTGCCACGTTTCTAACGGTAGTGTTTTTGCTGTCGACCGTTATTACTGTTTGGGTTGTTTTTTGGCTGGATCCAGACAACATCCCCTGGCGTCATTCGTACAGTTGGTGGCGAATACTCGGCATCCTTGCTCTGGTTATTGCAATTCCATTCGTCGTGTACAAGACAATCAACATTTGGTTGGAAGGAGCGCCCGTCGCTTATCCAGATGTCGACCAAGCGTGGGGGGCAGGAATGCAAGCCCTGGCTGCCAATGAGCTCTCGATCGACTCGGTCCCCATTTTCTTAATCACAGGTTCGAGCGGCGAAGCTCAGGAAAGGGCAATCATGAATGCCTCTGGACTACGCTTGAGCGTCGAGGGGGTGCCGCAAGGCCCTGCACCCGTCCATTGGTACGCAAACTCGGAAGCGATCTATCTTTTTTGTACCGACGCTAGCTGGGCAAGTGCCTTGGCCTCGTTGCGAGAAGAATTTGCCCTAGAGGCCTCCGCGTCGGGACTCAGCATCGAGACGCCGATGGTTATGCAGAGCAGTTTCGAAATGGCTGAAGCCATCGCTCGTGCCCAACCGCCAGCACCTGAACCTGAACCGCAGCGCCCTGCAAGCAAGAATATCCGTGGCACGCTTGAACTCAATGACTTCGTAAATCCGACTCAAACGAAATCGTCATCTGCCATTTCGAACAAACCACCGGATTCTGGTCCCGGCACCTTTCGCGGAACGTTGATGTTAGGGGATTCAGCAGTGCAATTGCCAAACAACCCCGCGAGTACGCAATCGAATACATTGCCATCACCTGCTTCTCAGGCTCGAATGATTCAGCAATCTCATTTGAATCGCCAATCGATTCAAGTTAGCCAACCCTCGCTATCCTTGACCGGCGAGGTCAACACGTTGAGTTCAAAGAAACCGATCCTTGTTTCGCATCAGTATTCAACCGCGTGTCTACAGGAACTGCAATACATTGGGCACTTGGTCCGACGTGCGCGTCAACCACTCTGCCCAATTAACGGCGTTTTGTCCTTGATTCAATTCGAATCGATCCACTCATCGCAAACCGAATTGGAAGAGTTGCAGCGAGCGATCCGAGGAGATCTCGAAACGATACGCTACGCTTTTCAGTTGAAGGTTCCTGTACTAGCGCTGGTTGTAGGGCTGGAGAAGGAACGCGGGTTTCGCGAACTGATCTCGCGTGTTGGGAGAGAGCGAGCGAGGAGTCAACGCTTCGGTCGACGATTTGACATCCAGGCTTTACCTGCAAGGGATCAAATGGTGGCTCTTGCAACCCACCTCTGCGGAGTGTTCGAGGATTGGGCCTATACTCTGTTTCGCGAAGAGCATGCATTGACAAGGCCAGGGAATACTCGCCTCTACGAATTGCTTTCGAAAGTGCGCTGCGGATGGAAAGGGCGCCTTGGCGAAATCCTTTCCGGTGGCTTTGGCTGCGATACCAGTAAACGCGAGGAAGCTTCATCGGCTCTTTTCAGTGGTTGTTACTTTGCGGCAACAGGGGACACTCCTGATCGTCAAGCGTTTGTGAAGGGGGTCATTGTGAAAATGGGAGAGGAGCAGGAGTTAATAGAATGGACACAAGAAGCGCTGGGAGCAAATAATCGCCAAAACATTGCTGCAAACCTGGGAGCCATTGTTGCGGTCGGACTGCTAATCAGCTTGGCCCTAATGTGCTTTCTATTAGGGTAGTCTTGCAGAAGTGGTCGCTTGAGTTTTTTCCTGCTATGATTGGGCAATCGCCGGTTTATGATAGTGTCGGGCGAATCTAATTGTGTTCGAATTATTTTTTCAGGCAGAGATTTTCGGCGGAATGCGGTTCGCGTGGAGAAAGTAGAAAACCGATGAAAAAACTGGAGCATGGACTGGAGCTTTTTGTTTTCGCGAGCCGATGGATTCAGGCACCAATGTTCGTGGGACTGATTTTGGCTCAGGCGGTATATGCGTACCGCTTCTTGCTGGACTTATTAACCCTGTTCCCAATGGTAAGCGACAGGCATTCGGAGAAGCTGCTCCTGGGGGTACTGGGTTTAGTCGACATGTTGATGGTCGCAAATTTGATCGCCATGATCGTTATCGGAGGCTATACGCTGTTTGTCAGCAAGTTGAACATCGGAGCCAATGAAGACAAGCCCGAATGGCTGGATACGACCACAGCAGCGACCCTCAAGATCAAACTAGCGGGGGCGTTGGTAGGCGTCTCGGGAATTCATTTGCTAAAAACATTTATTGAACTGGGGGGAGAGGTAGACTTGGGTCATGGTGCGGAAGGGCATGGAGCAGCAGAGAGCACTCTCGACAACATGAAAATTATGTGGCAAGTCGTGATTCATGTGGTTTTTCTGATGTCATCGTTGTTGCTAAGCATCAGCGAAAGAATCTTGCATCCCCAAGCATCTCACTCGAGTCCTGCTCCTGAAACGCACTAGTGCAGCAGCTCAAACGACTTAGTTGATCTTGAAGCGGAGTTTGTTTGAAAGAAGCATCGCAGGATTGCAAGTTGTTTTGCAACATAGCACAATAACATATCGAAGTTTTTTTCGTTTTTTCATCACTAATATTTTCGATAGTTCGTATGCAAAGGTCGACTTGATGGCACGCGATGATGACGATGACGATTCCTTGCCACCTTTGGGCGAGAATACGGACAAATTCTTAGAACAAGCCAAGAAAGGGCAAGCAAGAAACTTTTTGCTGGTTTGCAAAGGGAACAAGGTTAAGTACTTGGCAGTCCGGAAAAAGCCGATCAAAAAGAATGAGCTGAACGAAGCCAAAAAATCTGGTTACAAGGGCGAAGGCTACTTCGGCGTCATCACGGGCAAAGGTATGGAGTTAGTCTTTAATCTATCTACCGCCGACGGGTACACGGCTGAGCCTGTAAAGGACAAAATCCTCAAGGACTTTTTGGAGGAGAAGGCGGACTTCAAATGCAAGCCAACAATCGCAATCGTTGCAACGCTGCCAGACATTCCGTTCGATGATGAGGAATTGAAGAATCCGCTGGTTGCACGTTTCCTTGCCCTGGATGTACAGATTTCGCAAGTTCTGGACATGAATCCGAATGCGGAGTCTGAGCTGAAGCAGACCACATCGGAAATTCGTGGCTTGCTTCAAGATGCCGACTTCAACTCGGCAGAGCCTCGCGTAAACACACTAGAAACGCGACTTCAAGAATTGCTCAATGGTGCAGCAGCAAAGACGCCTGCACCACCTGCATCAGCCATTCCGGCGGCGCCCCCAGCGCCAAATACACCAGCGCCAACAGCGACCACGCAACCGAACCCGCCAGCCTCACCCACGGCAACATCCCCGACGTCACCAGTGGATAATGATGCGCTCAAGCTGAAGCTTCAGGAGGCATTAAATAAACTTGTGCCCCAGTTGAAGCAAGCGGTAGTGACCTATCCCGAGAAG
>JAYTVL010000034.1:0-2619 GCA_043744075.1 Pirellula sp.
CGCATGGAGATGCCCGATCATCCAGACGATTTGAAGTATACGACTTTTTGGATGAGTAGTGCTGCTGTTTTAGCTAGTTACCCAACCAATCTTCCCCGCCCAGTTTCGACGGGACTTGGAACGACCCCCGCACTTGCGACCCCTGGTTTTCAGATTTCAGCACCGCTTACCTCGCGGACCAGAGCCTTGATCGCGCGATTATCCAAAGTCAGTCCAGTTGGGCCAATCGACCGCTGGGACGAGTTTAATGCTAACGAGGAGCTTTTGTTTCTGATTGTCGAGGCCTCGGATTTGAATGGCACGAGCGCAATAGAATTATTTGGCAAGTCAGAAATTGCCGATACCGATGGTGACGGCTTGAATGAGTTTATCGATGCATATGGAAGTCCTATTCGCTGGATTCGGTGGCCGGCTGGTTTTTCCGGTGCGACTCGGTTCTATCCGGACATGCTGGATCCAGCGCTCGTGTCGGGTGGGCGACTCCTCATCAATTCCGAACCCCTCGACCGCTTGGGGACCGATCCAGGATGGGCGACCACGCTGCAAAAACCAGGAACAGGCCTGTCTCCGTTGGTCATCAGTGCCGGAACAGACCGGAAATTTGGAATTCGCTTTCGTGAGATAAACCGTTATTCAGCGGCAAGTCCACCAACGCGTGTTGGCGTGTTTGCAGGAATCGACTCATACTCGTCGGCTGAAGCGACTTGGGTGGATACGCCTGCAAAATATGGCCTTAGCGGTTTCACCGATCCATGGTATCCCCGTGACCCAAGTACGACTGGTACTCGAATGGGAGAGACCGTGACAGGCACAGCCAGTGATCTTGAAAACGGGCAACCGGTTGGTCCCCGCAATGCGGGTGACAACATCAGCAATTTCGAAGGATCGGCGGTGTCACTATGAGGTCGAAACGACGTCGCGGAGTAACGTTGATTGAACTTTTGACAGTGCTGGCGGTCGTTTCGTTGTTGGCGTTGCTGGTTTTGCCGTCGGTTAAGACGTTGCTTACCGATCGCAAGAGCACGAACTCAGCCACGATGGTTCGCAATTTCCTTGAGGCCGCCAGGGCACGCGCGGTGGGAAGCGGACTGCCGGTGGCCGTGGTTTTTGAGCGACTCTCATCTGTCCCAGCCGACCTGAATGCGGATGGACTAATCAACGAAAACGATTTCCAAGGTGGGCGATTGATTTCGGCAACCGCAACGGATCCGTTGCCCGCTCTTGCTCCGATCGATACCAATTTTCTAGCTTACAATGCATCGATTCGAATGAGCATGGCCGAACAGCCTTTGCCCGTGACAAACGCAATGCTCAGCGTGGCAACACCGATTTACGCGAGGCCAGCAGTTGGGGGTGCTCCCTATGTAGCGCCACCCGATATCCGACAACCCACGCTCACCGCATCGGAAGTCGAGGCGAGAAACTACTTCACCATCGATGGAGGGGCTACCAATCAAGTCTTGTTGTCGTTCTTTAAAGCGGGCAACGAAGTCAGCTTCAATAGGTCGACCACGAAGCACATGATCGTCGAGACGAGTCTGGATCTTACCAACAACGTCCTTTGGTTTACCACGATAAGCAGTTCCGGTGTCCTGTCGTACCTCGAACAGGCATTGCCCTCCAATGAAATCGTTTCCAGCCCAGTAACCTTGATCTCGAGCTTTACGGTGTTTCCGAAGTTGCGCCCTATCAATGGTCAGGCCATTCAGTTGCCGAAGGGAACCTGCGTCGATTTGTCGTTAAGTGGGTTTTCGTCAGCGGGAAACATTGTAGGGCGAGATCAGCGGATGCGATTTAGTTCTGCGTGGTTGTATACGACCACCGCAGCTCCGAACGCCTCTGAGGTGCGGCCCATTTATGTCGTCTTCAGTCCGGATGGAGGGCTCTCTCGAGTCTATGCCAACGCCGCCAGAAGCAGTGTAAGTGTCCCAGTCGAAATAGCGGACGATTTTTTTCTGCACGTTGGAAAGATCGATCAAGTAGTTGTGCCGGTGTTTAGCAATACGATTTCACAAAATTTAACGGATCCAAGTGCATACATCGTTCGATTGTCGTCCAAGTCAGGTGCGATTAGTGTTGCGCCTGCGACGCAGGGAATTCCGGTAACGGCCGATGTCGGTTCGGTGCTTGAATTGTCGCGTCAAGGTACCTACGGAGCTCCCCTTTCGGGGCAGTGAGATTCATTATGAAACATCATCTATCCAGGGTTCATCGCAGCGGATTAACGGTCGTAGAGTGTTTGTTCGCGATGGCAATCATGCTGGTCGGTCTCATTGGTATCGCTGCAATGGTACCGTTTGCGGGTCGTCAGGCGTCGGACAGCTACCGAATTGTCCAGACCTTAGCGACTGGCGAGAACACGATCGAGTTTGCGAACTCGAATCAAGTGTTTAGGCCCTCGTTGGCAACTCCATGGCAAGTCGTTGACGACGGAAACGCCGCGATACCAGACTCCAGAAATACGTTCTTTGTGTCGATGGAAAGTCTTTACGCAACGTTGTATGCGGAAGTCCGTCCGGCGATGCCGACCATTCAACAGGAGTATGAAGCGGCCAACGCGGTTCTCGGTGTGGGAGTTTGTATGGATCCAAACTTTTGGGGGAATCAAACCCGATACAC
>JAYTVL010000035.1:0-8637 GCA_043744075.1 Pirellula sp.
CCGCGTGCGCCCAATGCAGGGGGATTCAGGTGATGTTGGTCTCGATGTCGAAACCCGACTCGCATTCATTTGCTCGCGCGACTTGCAATTTGGGCAACAAGCGTAGTGAAGACTACTTAGCTTTAGTCCCGAGATTGGAAACCGTAGCTTCGGTCGTCAAACCGTGGCTGGTATCTTGGCGGTTTCCCATTACGTTTGCTCATCTGCTTTGCCTTTCTTGTCTCTTGAGTATGCTTGGATGTCAGTTCGCTCCCAAGAAATCGATCGTTGACTGGTCATGGATAAAGACGGAGGCTAAGACTATTCCCGACCGTATTTTGCCCGTATGGACGGATTCGGTTCTCCACCAGCCCAGCCAACCTGGGGTTCGTGGATTTGGTGGTCGAGTTTATTTTTATGGCAAAGAGAATACGGAACCGATCGAAGTGGATGGTAGCTTTGCCGTTTATGTATTCGATGCCGAAGACAGCACCTCGACAAATCAAAAACCACTTCGCAAGTTTGTATTCACGGCGGATCAGTTCAAGTCACACATGAGCAAGACATCGATGGGGCCCTCGTATAGCGTCTGGATCCCATGGGGAGAAGTGGGCGGACCACCTCGCAAGCTGAGTTTGATCTCGCGATTCGAAGGCCGCGAAGGAGGAACAACCATTTCGGATCCAACGATCAAATTGCTACCCGGTATTCCAAGCAATAAAGAAGTCCCCATCGGCCTGACTGCGGCAACGGCAACCAATGGCAGTTCAACGGTTAGTCTTGCTGGACACAACGAATCGCCCTCTCGTTCAAGAAAGAAGGACGAATCTGACGAAACAAGCGGCGTTGGATCCATCGATTTGCCCCCCGCCTTCCAACGTCACTTGCGAGCCCCCAGCACTCCGAGTGAAACGCTCCCATCCAAGCAACCCAAGGACGAATCAACGACTTCCCTCCAACGATCGACCGATTCCGCCGAATCAATTGCAACGCCGGTCTCAACCCAAGTGTACGACAATCGGACTCGTGGCCGTCACCAACATTCTGGTCCACTTCCAAAAAAGCCGACCAAGAGCGACATACGCGAAGGACGTTGGATCCAGTCAATTTCACGATCCGACAAGCTCGAATAGGCGTGTTCTGGGCTGTTAAAAAACTGGTATTGACTTTGCATTTCGATGGGTCGTTTTCGTTCCGTTCGAACGGAACAAAAACCTCACTTCGAATCCGCAATAAAATACCAGTTTTTTAACAGCCCAGGGCTGTCCAGTGAATCATTCGTAATTGGAACGTTCAAATGGCTAACAAAAGGCCTATTTGATGTGCGATTTGGTTCCAAAACGAATGGTGAACCAGGGCAACCATGATGAAACATGCGTTCAATCCAAGCGATTGGTTTGACAGTGTCCAATTCGAAGGCTCCGGCTGCAACATACGATAGGACGATCGCACTATTCGATAGACGATCAAACTGACCACTACAATAGTCAATACGCTTTGCCAGCCAAGTACTGTTCCGATTAAAAAGCACTGAAGTGTCCAATGTCGCCCCACAATCGCACCAAATTGCCGCGCAAAGACGAACGAGGAGGACCATCCCAACACGCCGCCAGCAATCCCGCCAATCAGAACGGATAAAGAGGGATTGGCGTATGGACCTCCATTGGGAAATCCAGCTTTGGAAAAAGGCAGAAACCATGCAACTAGATCGAGCGATGGATTCACAATTTTCGTCGAAGCCAACCCGAACCCTATGAGAGCCAAAGGAAAAATTGGAAACGGTCTCTTGCCCGAATTGGCAGTAGCTAACATGATCAGAATACCAAACATCGCGACGTGTACCAAGTAAAGCCCGATCAAAGGCCATTGCGGATCGAGCACAATATTGACCAACCCGTTCCTTCCTGCAAATCGCCAACCAGGCAGGTTGCCGCCGCCGCGAACAAGCTGCCAAAGCGCAAGCCACATGAAGACAACTCCGACCGCAATTTCAATCAATAGGTAACGCGCAGCAATCGGCAAACGACAAGTACGACATCTGCCCTGCAAGTAGAGCCAGCCCAAGATCGGCGTATTGTCGATGAAGCCGAGGCGGGTATCGCAAAAGGGGCACTTCGAGCCACCAAAGACAATAGTTCGACCCAGAGGAACTCGCCAGGCAACGACATTGAGAAAACTGCCTATGCTTGCCCCAAAATAAAAAAACCAACCGACGAACAAAAACTCGCACGACCTTAGCAGGATCCGATTCGCCCACTTCATCTCAAGTTCAGGCGGCAAAATTTTCTTCTTGGGATTCGCCAACTGGAAAAGAATGGTCTCAATTTCAGGAAGCGCAACTACATAGAAAAAATATGCGACGAATAGACTGACGAACAATGTCACTAACATCCAGTTAATCCGAAATCGTCGTCGCCGGGTACGCGGTTTCCTTTGGACCGGCGTATGAGATGGTTCGCAACCGACAGTGTTGTCGTCGGTTGGAATGCCTGCATCCTCTGCTGCGTGTTGTTGCTCGTCGCTCAAGTTTCCGTCTGCCAATTCCCGTGATATCTCGCTCAAAAGGCCGCCCGTTGCTTTTGGAACTTATTCAGTAGATCTTTGAGCGGGTCTGTGGCTGGAACAGCATTTGCCTTCTGCAAATCGCGAGAGTTGAGCCGGCGAACAACGCCTGGATTTTGTGAATCCGCGGCGATTCGATACGCATCTATCTCGGCGACCTCCGGCAATTCATTACCAGGTGGCACAAGAAAAAAACCAATGCTGCGAGGCTGGTAATTTATGTCTTCGATTGGATTGGGACTTTTCCCAGTTCGATCGATTGCGATCGATTGCAAGAATTCTTCATAGACACTTATATCATACAGCACGGATGGAGGAATCGGCGTATTGAATTGTTGTTGATTCCAATTGCCGAAAGCATCCAATGTTTCCACCGTCTCAACGATGGTTCCACCAGGATCTCGCTCAAGCTGAATCACTTCGCTTCCTCTAGCGGGAATGCGTAGTTTTTGAATCGACTGTGAATGCCTCCGATCAGCGACCATAACGAGCAGAGTATCGCTATGCGAATTTGTTATCTTGGCAGAAGCTGCTCTCAACGGCGGGTTAGCAACCAATTGATGTTGCACTGTACGGAATTGTGGCTGTGGCAACGCAAAGGTAGGCGCCTGCGGCAACCAGACTTGCCAGGGATCAAAAGTGATATTCTGCAACGATAGTCCTTGATTTGGAATGTATGTCAAGCCCATCCCCGGGTACAAAACACTTTCGAAACAATAACCTGAGTTGCCTTGAATGGTCTGTATCCTCCATAATTGATCCGCCCCATTGTGAATTGGCATTAGCGATATAGGAAACGGGGTATTCGATCGAAGGCCTGCGTTTCCGCCAAATGAGCCCCCTGCGGGAAAAGCACCTCCTCCAAATGCGCCTCCTCCAAAAGCACCGTTACGATGATTGAGCCTGCTGCTGCGAGCAATGCCGTCGGGTGCGTTGCCAAGCCCGATAGCTAACCATTCGTTTTGATACCGTTGCTGCAACCGAACGATGTTGTCAGAGACGGGAGCGATGTACCACGCAGAGTCTGCTCCGGACACTTGATTGGTAAATCCGAACTGACTGTTGCCACGCATTCCGAGGAACTTTCGGTCACTTGAATTCCCCACCGACAAATGCATTGCCGTCATGCTTGGCATATTTTGGATGTTGCCTGCTTGGTCATTGACGCTGTTCCCGTTGAGAACGCGACCCGGTATCGGGGTGTCGAAACTAGGTGGCAACAAATCCGCGCTTGGTATTCCAGGCGCCGGCTGCTGAGGGTTCGATACATTCATCTTGCTCCAAGCGAACTGGACTTGGCCATTTTGTAGCGATCCAATTTGCATACGACCTGAATTACTTGTTGGCCACCGAATGACTTGTTGAGCTTGTCTCGAGCTGTAACCCAACAATTGTTGATCTGCGGTGTCATAGCGAGGCGAACGCTGGTATCGCGTGACTGTGCCGGCCGGATCTCTAACTACAAGTTCATTTAGAGTGACCGTTGCGATGGATGGTTGGGACAGGCCTTGGGCTGAAAGTTCAAACGTCCCGGAGGTCTGCGGATCCTGGGACATGCAACGCAAGCTCGACTGGACTGCAATGAGAGCAAGTAAAAAAAACGTACAGACGTTGATGCAATTGTTTCGGCAACGACTTGCATTGGACCTGCAACGAATCAACATAGTCCGTACTCCCGTAAGGAATGGGTTAACCCAATTTCATAATCAAAGTTTCGAGGGCAAGTCTTGCACGGTGATCGTTGCTGTGGCTGCCCTTTAATTTAAGTTCGAGATCGACGAGCCAAGTGAGCATTTCTTTCGCGCGAGGCCGTCCCATTCGCTTTAGTCGCGACTCGGCCTTGGCCACATCGAATCGATTGAACCCAGCACGCTCCAAGGCCGTCGATAACGCTATTCTAACGTCAACGCGTTCGGATTGCTCAACTAGTTTAGCAGCCAATCCATATCGACGCAGCGACCAAGAGACTTGGGCCATCAAGCCAACCGCATTTTGGCCAGCGGTTAGGAGTTTATCAAGCTGTTCGATGGCAACGGCCACTTGGCCGTCTGCGATGGCATCCGACAATTCCCAGGCGGTTTGTGTTCTCCAACCCCCGACCAATTCCGAAACACGTTTGTCCGGTACTTTCCGGTTGTCATCTGCAAATAAGGCCAGTTTAGCGATTTCGCAATCAATGAGTCCGCAGACAGCTCCAATGCGATCGACGATAAGTGCACTTTGCTTTTCCGTAAGGGACAAAGCATGTTTGGAATTCGCCCAAGCGAGCACCCATTTCTGAACGGCCTTTTCGTCGGGCGGATTTCCCCAGGATGATTTTTGAGGCGGAGTGCATTTGACGAGCATTCCCTTTTTGGAAATCAATTTGTAGAGTGTTGTATTTGCAGCAAGAGTTTGAATCTCCAAAATGAGGCAAGTGTCAACCATCGCTTGGTCGGTCCAACGTTCCAGTTGTTCGCGGCCCTTGGTAACAAATTTGTCAGCGTTGCGAACAATTGCGACTTTGGTTCCGCCATCGTCGAAAAGGCTCCGTGTTGCAAGTTCGTCGTGAACATCACGCCATTGATCTACCTCTCCATCAAAGGAACGGATCGTTTCCGAATCGATTCCGGCGACGGCCGTGAAATGATGGATCGACATTCGACGCAGGAAATCGTCGGAACCGAAACAGGCGATTACCGTTGGCAGAGGTAATGCAAATTTGGATTCCAAGAAGTCGAATGCAGGAACAACTGGAGATGGTTTTTCCGCCGCCGTCTTTGCCGCCATGTTTCGCTTGATCGATTGAAAGAGGAGAATTGAGGATACAGTGGGATAGGCTTCCAGCCTGTCAATTCCAGCACGACAGGCTGGAAGCGCTGGAAGCCTATCCCACAAATTGATCGAGGCATATTAACCACCTTCGTTTTACCAGCCTGCTCGTCGATGGTCTATCGCTTGCGGACGCAATTTGTAGCGGTTCCGAATTTATTAGCCGTTTTGGCGTTAGCCACGGTTCTCAGAGCAAAAACCGCGGCTAACGCCGTTCGGCTGATCCAAAATGGCGCTGCCAGTTAGAATGCGATAAAAAATCCGGCGGCTTGGTTTCCACATTCGCCTCGACTTCGATACAATTTAGTCAGTGGTTGCATTTTCACCGTTCATTACGTCGACCTTTCCCTCTGCCCAAGCTTCGAGTCATGTCCAATACAATAGTCCGTGGAACCGTTCATGTTATCGAAGACACCAAGTCCTTCGGCCAAAAAGGCTTTCGAAAGCGATTGGTTGTGCTTGAGCAGCAAAATGGTCGGTTTGCGAATTACGTTCCACTTGAGTTCACCAATGATGCATGCGATGCCGTCGACGAATTAAAGCTTGGGGACGAAGTGGATGTGACGTATCGTTTGAGCGGTCGCAAATGGCAAAAAGATCCGACGAGCGAAGTTAAGTATTTTCTAAGTGCCGAGGCGATGGGCTTCAACAAGGTCGGAGCAGGAAAAGCCGGACCGAATGACGATCACCTTAACGACGTATTTTCGCAAGCCGCAGCCGACGACGAAGGGGATGCACCTTTCTAGGGTTATGGTAAACATCCCCCGAGATAAACTCGGGGGCATTGTTCATGCCGCCGGCTTTACGCAAAATGGCACTCACTTTGTAAATTTTGAGCCTCAATGCGCTAGCATTAGGGCCGGATTTGCAAGTGATTACCAGCCCTCCAGCCCGCACGCTAGCGCGTTGCGGCTCAAAGTGAGTGCCATTGGGCTTTAAGCGCGTGAGCCCATGGAATGGTGACGGGCATGCGACAGGCTATTGAAAAAGTTAAAATGAGAATTGGAAAATGCAAAATGCAAAATGAAATGGATGGTTAGTTCTCAAAGTGTCTCAGGGGTTCGGCATGTGCCGTGGCTGCATTGATACAACACCAAAGACGCTTCGCCAACTAGCTCTCTCCCTTCCACCATGCCTGACAATCTAGTCCCAGAGAGTGAATTTCCGTTTTCCTGTTCTGTCTCTGTGAGGACGATGAGTGTTCTTGGTCGAAACGTCGCGAATGCATGGCCAAGCGCTCGTTGTTTCGCCTCGGGATTGAGAGCCAAATAGACCAGCTCTGTGCTGGGACCAATGTAATGATCAAGGGCAATGAGCATTTGCCCCACAGAGCCTGGGGATTGGTGCATTAATGGGGCCGATTGCTTGAGCGTTTCTTCGGCAAGTTGAAACATACGAGCGTCATTCGTTAGAGTTGCTAATTTCACGAGAACAGTTGCTGCCATCGCATTGCCGCTAGGAACGCTTCCATCATGCTGGTCTTTGTACCGTGTAATCAATTCCTCTGAATCGGAGGCCGTAAAGAAAAAACCGCCTTGGTCGTCGTGAAAGTACTTATCCATAATAGCAACTAGCGAACACGCTTGATCGATGTACTGTGCTTTGCCGGTGCATTCAAAAAGTGTAACTAACGCATCTGCCAGGTAACTGTAATCTTCGATAAATCCATCGATCTCGGGTGTCCCGTTTCGCCACGCATGAAAGAGTCGACCGTTTTCTTTCGTCATCGACCGCTGAAGGAACTCAGCAGCTCGTTCAGCCGCAGCAGCGTATTTCGGAATCGAAAAAACAGCCCCTGCCTTTGCCATGGCTGTGATCATTAACCCGTTCCATGAACACAAGACTTTGTCGTCAAGTCCAGGCCAAATACGTGCATCGCGAACTTCGAGAAGAGTCTTCTTATCCGCTTTCAGTTTTTCCAAAATTAAGTCGAGCGGCATCCCAAGCCGTTGAGCGATTCTTTCAAGCGGTTCCGGATGATGGAGAATGTTCTTGCTCTCGAAGTTGCCACCGAAAGTGACTCCGTAGGCCTCGCAGAATATCTCTCCTCGCTCCGGTCCTAGCAGGTCGAGAATCTCTTCGCGAGACCAAACGTAGAACTTCCCTTCCTCTCCTTCGCTGTCTGCATCACGGGTGCAGTAGAAACCTCCTTGTTCGTCGGTCAAATCCTCTAATACATAGTCGAGCGTTTCGCAAACAACACTTCGATATCGCGTATTTCCCGTAAGCAGATAAGCGTCAATATAGGCGTTCGCCAGTAGCGAATTGTCGTATAGCATTTTCTCAAAGTGAGGGACTAGCCACTTTTCATCGACGCTATACCTTGAGAATCCACCGCCTAAGTGATCGTAGATACCGCCATCGGCCATGCAATCGAGTGTCTTGGTAATGATATTAAGCCGGCGTTCACTTGGTCGCCGTGTTTGGAGTTGAATCAACAAGCGGATATCCATCGCATGCGGAAACTTGGGCGCTCCTCCAAAGCCTCCCCAACGTTCATCAAAGGCTTGTGACAGCCACTCGTCCGCGTTCCAGAGCAGTGTTTCATCTAGTGCTACGTCGTTGCTTGCCTTGCCACCTTGCTTGGCCTCGCCACTTTGCTCGGTCTCCTTGTTTTGTGATGCTGCTTTGGATGTGCTTTGGCTTGCTAGCCGCAGGTGTCGTGTAATGTCTTCGCTCTGACTGAGTAGACTCTCCCGTTTGTTGCTCCAAGCGTCGACGATGGCTTTCAAAACTTCAAGAAATCCAGGACGCCCCCAACGACGTTCAGGCGGCCAATACGTGCCACCATAAAAAGGCTTCATGTCGGGCGTTAGGAAGACGCTCATCGGCCAACCGCCTGAACCAGTCAGCATTTGAACCGTTTGCATATAGATATGATCGAGATCGGGCCGTTGCTCCCGATCCACTTTGATCGAGACAAAGTTGTCGTTGAGAAACGTGGCTATCGCCAGATTTTCAAAACTCTCGTGCTCCATAACATGGCACCAATGGCAGGCGGCATAGCCAATCGAAAGAAAAATCGGCTTGGATTCGAGTTTGGCTTTTTGAAGTGCTTCGCTTCCCCACGGATACCAATAAACGGGATTGTTCTGATGTTGCAGTAGATAAGGGCTAGTGGATCCAACAAGCTTGTTCGGCATTCGCAATTTGATTCTTGGTTTAGAGTAGGTCCTGCCAGTAGGTCCTGCCTGCTGGGCAGGACTTCAGCCGCAAAGTCCCGCCCGGCAGGCGGGACCTACTTTAGAGTCCCGCCCGGCAGGCGGGACCTACTTTAGAGTCCCG
>JAYTVL010000036.1:0-8622 GCA_043744075.1 Pirellula sp.
TTTATATCAGAAGCCGTAACGCGGCTAGCGCCTGCGGCTCAAAAATCGAGCTACGCCCAATGGCTGCGCTATCTGTTCTCATTATCCGCCTCCGGCGACTTGACAAACGGACTCAGGGCTAGTCGGAAACCGGAAGCGCTGTTCCGAGACGACGGAGCGTAGTTGTACCGGTACGCGGACCGGCAAAGCGCGGCAGCGTTGCGCCAACTGCCGCCACGAAGCACGCGAACCGAGCCCCCTTCGGAAACCATAGGATCTACAACCGACGTTTCTTTATTGATACTGAACCAATCATGTGTCCACTCAAACACGTTGCCGTGCATGTCAAACAAACCACGAACGCTCGGGCGAAGTTCTCGTGGAGGGTGAACCTGCTTACTACTATTCTCATGAAACCAACCAAAACGACCTAGTAGGCCCACCTCGCTGCCAAAGCCATAAGCAGTCCTTACTCCACTTCGACCCGCGACTTCCCACTCCGACTCCGTTGGTAAACGAAAGCCTGGGCGACCTAATTGCAATGGCAAATTCCTTGGAGCCCAGTTCGCAACAGGGTTCGGCTCACGAGGATAGTCATCCTTGGCCAGAGATTCCGGATCTGAGTAAGACTGATCGGACTCATGTAGGACGACCTTTAGTTTAGCGTCAGAAAACGAGTTCGATTTGGAGGACAGAAAGGCAAACAGATCAACAGGACCATCACTATTTAGTTGTTGATACTCTCGGAGCAATTCTTCGGGCATGAAAAAGACTTTCACGTTCAATCGGGATGAGTTTCAATATATTGTTAGAACATCGTGTTGGACCACCGAGTTCGGCAATGGTTCGTGTCAACCATTGTAACAATTTCTGTCAGGTTCTTGCTGCAATCGGAGAAAAACTGAGCAGCGGGCGCTAGCCGCGACCACGATATTTACGTTAGAAACCGTAACGCGGCTAGCTAGCTTGCTAGCCGATTTCCTGCGGCGCGGCTCGTCTAGCGCCTCAGGCTCAACGCAAGAAACCGGAAGGAACTTCCGGTTTCTTGCACTAGCGCATTGAGGCTCAAAATTTACAAAGTGAGTGCCGATGGAGTCTATCCTCGGGTCTTAATGGGAAGAAGAATTTTTTGTTTCAGCTGGCGTCAGAAATAGTGAATGGACGGCCAACATAATTGCGCCGGCCACCAAAAGCGAATCGGCGATGTTGAAGTTTGGCCAAACATAATCCTGGTACATAAACAAGATCCAATCGCGGACACCTCCATTTAGATTACCCGGCAAACCGGGGATTCCAAGTCGGTCGTAAAGGTTTCCAAGTATGCCGCCCGTAACCAACCCCATCGCAACGCATAACCAGCGGGATTCGGCGGCTTTAAAAAAAAATAGCCAGACGCAAATTCCAACCAATGCAACCAGCGACAGAGTTGCAAATAGCCATCCTTGCCCCTGCCCCATCCCGAACAATGCTCCTTGATTGACTGCTGTCTCAATCCCAACATAGGGCTCGATCAACCACCATGGAGGCAATTGCTGCGGAAGCCCTCGCCACTGGAAAATCCATTCCTTTGAAATCAAATCTGCCGACGTCCCCGCGACCATTAGGCATCCAAAAATTGCATAGTGGCTCTTCGGAATCGTTTGGCGAATTCCTTCAGTGGTTCGGTTGGGCTCGTCCATGGTTATCGATAAAGCTTTAAGAATTGAAAATGTCCGGTGGGAATTTTCGACCGTTATTTCCGAAAAGCCCGTTTACGGGGTAAACTATACAGATTCCACAAGCTGGGCAGAATATCCATTTGAGGACCGTGACGGATATTCCGAAAATGACGGGGTTGGCACACTTAAATTGCCGATTTCAAGTTGCAGCGTCGATCCTATCCGCAAGAAAACACTGACTTTTCAAACCACTATGGCAACTGCACTTTCGCCGGCACAGGCCGGAATCAAGTCTGACTTGGCATTCCAAAAGTGCATCAACGTCGATTGCGGTGCGACGTTTTGCACCCAAGAAGTTTTGACAAGTTGCATCAAATGTGGCGACCTCCTGGATATAGTCTACAACTGGGATCGAATCAAGGTTCCGGCTCGAATGAGCGATTTCGAACAAATGTGGACGAAGCGTCATGAGCCATTGCGTTTCAGCGGAGTCTGGCGATTTCATGAATTGCTCCAGTTTGCACCGGCGGAACGTGTCATCACTGTTGGAGAAGGCCAGACGCTGCTCCAGCAAGCCAATTCGGTCGCCCGATATGTTGGAATTCGTCAGGGGCAGCTGTATCTCCAGTACGAAGGCATGAACCCGTCAGGCTCCTTCAAGGACAACGGCATGAGTGCAGCTTTTACTCATGCCCACATGGTTGGTGCAAAGAGGGCAGCTTGTGCGTCGACTGGCAATACCAGCGCTTCGCTTGCGATGTACTGCTCCGTCACGCAATTGATGAAAGCCGTTATCTTCATTGGTTCTGGAAAGATTTCGTATGGCAAACTTTCGCAGGCACTTGAATACGGTGCGTTGACAGTGCAAATTTCCGGCGACTTTGATGATGCGATGGCGCGAGTCAAAGAGGTCTCAAAGGAACTTGGAATCTACTTAGTCAATAGTATCAATCCATTTCGACTTGAAGGCCAAAAGACAATCATGTATCGGGTGCTAGAGTCGCTCCGATGGGAAGTACCAGATTGGATTGTCGTCCCGGGCGGGAATCTCGGGAACAGCAGCGCATTCGGCAAAGCCTTTATTGAACTCAAGGAATTGGGCCTAATCGATCGTATTCCTCGATTGGCTGTGATCAACGCCGCTGGTGCAGATACGCTTGACGTGGTCTATAACCAACGCAATCTCCGATGGAGCCGAGGTCGGCCAAGGATGGAGATCGCTTGTTGGTATTATGATGAAATGGACAAAGCTAAGCACAAGGCTGACACCATCGCTAGCGCTATTGAAATCAACCGCCCCGTCAATTTGAAGAAGTGCTTACGAGCTCTTGAAGTCTGCGACGGAGTGGTTCGCAAAGTGTCAGATCAAGAGATCCTGGATGCAAAGGCACAAGTCGGAGCCGGAGGAATCGGCTGCGAACCAGCCAGTGCGGCAAGCGTTGCTGGCGCCAAACTGCTTCGTCAGCAAGGTGTCATCGGTATGGACGACCGCGTTGTTTGTATCCTTACCGGGCACCAACTCAAAGATCCAACGGCGACTGTCGCTTATCACACAACGGATCAAGACAAATTTAACGAAGTTCTAGGAAGCCGCGGTGTATCGCGTGCTTCGTTCGCGAATCGAGCCATTGCAGTACCCAACGATATGGACGCGATCGTCAAAGCGATTCAGTTGTATTCGTAGGGTCGCTGCGCAAAGTACAAACGTTTGGCGAGAGGCAGCTTGAAATCTACCTGTAAATTGGGTGGCACGCTCTTTTCAAAGCAGGCAACTGGAAAACAGATCAGCTACAATGGAGAACAATCCATTTGGCCCAACTTTCCTCTTCCATATCGAACTCGAATTTTATGCAGATCACACACCACGGCGGTCATTTGGGTGTTACGGGTTCTTGCCACGAACTTCATTTTGGGGACACTCGGTCGGTCTTGATCGATTGCGGCATGTTTCAAGGTCAAGACGCCCGCGGTAGAGATGGCATGGACATCGACTTCCCATTGGCCGATGTTCAAGCACTCATCCTGACCCACGTTCACATCGATCATATCGGACGCATCCCGTACTTGCTGGAAGCAGGATTTAACAAACCCATCTACTGTACCAAGCCGACCGCAAAGCTTCTGCCAATAATGCTTGAGGATGCAATGCGTTTGGGGATTACTCGAAATCGTCGTGTCATCAAAGAGTTCTTAGACGACCTTAGACGCCTTGTTCGGCCTATCCCTTACGGCAAATGGACGGACTTGCAAAACGGCCATTCACATGAAGAGCTTAAAAAAAGCGACAGCAGCGCGAAACCTGGTCTGGAGTTTCGATTTCAGCCTGCTGGCCATATTCTTGGTTCTTCGTATGTCGAAATCAATTATGGAGATGAACGTTTCGTTTTTAGCGGTGATCTGGGTTCGCGATGCACACCGATCTTGAACGAACCGAAAAGCCCTGAGCTTGCCGATGTTCTTGTGCTTGAGAGCACCTACGGCGATCGAATTCACGAGGGGCGTGAAACACGATTGCATCGACTTGAATCGATCTTGTGTGAGACGATGCAGAATCGAGGCGTTACCATCATTCCAGCTTTCAGTCTTGGGCGAACTCAGGAACTTCTTTACGAACTAAACTTGATCATGGAAGAGATCGGGCACAAAACGAAATGTACATTGCTTAAACAAATCGACATCATTATCGACTCACCATTGTCGCTCAAGCTGACTGACATCTACGAGCAGATGCTTGAGTATTGGGACGAAGAAGCTCGAGAAGTCTTGAAAATCGACAAGCAGCCACTCGTTTTCAAGAATCTTTCGGAAATCGAAAAAGGGGGTGAACATCGAGAAACGTTGAATTACCTTTTGAAGTCTGGAAAACCTGCGATCGTCATTGCTGGCAGTGGCATGTGCACGGGTGGCCGAGTCGTGGACTACCTGAAAGCATTTCTGGGAAGGGAAAACACGGATGTTGTTTTCGTCGGCTATCAAGGCACAGGTACACTCGGACGGGCGATTCAAGACTGTGAGGGTGGGCAGGGCAAGGTCTGGATCGAACACCAAGAGATCGAAGTCAAAGCAAAAACCTATACCTTAAGCGGTTATTCTGCCCACGCTGACCAATCCGATTTGCTCCGATTTGTTCAGGGAATTCCAGTAAAGCCCGGCGAGATTCGGCTTGTCCATGGCGAGCCGCCTGCAAAAACTGCCTTAGCCGAACAATTAAGAATTCTTGGCTACAACGTTACGTGAAAACGCCTTGAAATTGCGGATGATGTGATTCTGTATTTCTAACTAGGAGGTCTTGTCGATGAAACTTTTTCCGATGGCTATTCTCATTCACGGTCTAATATTCTCGTGGACTTCGTTGAATGCAGAAACCCCACAAGACTATGGTGCCCCAAGCGCTGGGCAGGTTCGCATTGTTCGCGATACGTATGGGGTGCCGCATATCATCGCCCAAGACAATCGCAGTCTGTTCTTTGGCGTCGGATATTCTCAGGCCGAGGATCAGCTGGAAAACCTAGCGATGAACTACTTGCGCAGCAAAGGGCGGGCGGCAGAACAAGAAGGCATGTCGGAGTTGCAAATGGACGTATTGATCCAAACTTTGCAGATCCCAGAACATGCACGTGAGCTCTTTTCAAAACTTAATCCTGAAATCAAGAGTCAGTGGGAAGGCTTCGCTGCCGGAGTGAATCATTTTATCCAGCAAAAAAGGCAAGAGATTCCTAAGTGGATCGAGCCGGTCGAACCACACGAAGTGATCGCTTTCGCAATGTATATCGATACGATTTTTGCGCTGAGTCACTGCCGAAACGACTTGCTCGCCGCGGGAGTCAAGTTGACTCAAAAGATTCCGGAGGCAAATGTCGGAGAGATGTTTGGCTCCAACCAGTTTGCCGTTTCTCCAAAGCGTTCAGCCACGGGTGCGTGTATGCTTTCGATGGATCCTCACTTACGTTTAAGCAGCTTTTATCGGTGGTACGAAATGCATCTTGTCGGCCCTGAAGTCAACGCAATGGGAGCTTGTTTCTTTGGTAGTCCTTACGTTTCGATGGGACGTACAGAACAAACCGCTTGGTGCATGACAGTCAATGGCCCTGACCTGGGCGACGTCTTTACCTTTGCAGTCAATCCCGACGATCCGACTCAATACAAAGGGGTCAATGGCTGGGAAAAGTTCGACATGTCAGTAAACAAGATTAAGGTCAAGAGTGCAGATGGTACGGTTGAACGCTCGTTTCCCGCGATGCGGACCGACGTTGGACCTGTCGTCTCCGTGGAAGACGGAATCGCCTATGTTTTTGCGTTGCCCATGTCGAATGATGCAAGTCGCGCTGACCAGATGTACAAGATGATGCGAGCGAAAACGATGCCCGAGTTTCGCGACTCTATCAAAAACCTAGGGCTAGTCATGTTCAATATTCTCTATGCAGATAAATCCGGAGATGTTTTCTACATCAGCAATGGTCGAGTCCCCAAGCGAGACACTCGCATCTCATCTGACAAACTTCGTCCAGGGGATCAAGCCTGGGCGCGTTGGCAGGGCTTTCACTCCCAAGCGGACTTGCCGCAGGTTGCCAATCCGTCGGCTGGATATATTGTTAACACCAATAGTGGGCCATATAATGTGACTCCTGAAGGGGCACCGGACCCAAACGACTTTCCGGCTTACATGAACAACCATCAGGCGAACAGTCGATCGCGGCGACTTGATCTTCTTCTAAGTAATGACTCATCGATAACGTTTGACGAGATGAAAGCGTATGCGACCGACACGGCGGTCGAAGTGGACGATGAATATGTCGCTCGCATCTACGCCGCTTCGGAACAAGACCTAGGGACTGACACAGAATTGCTACAGAAATCCGTGTCAGCTCTAAAGAAGTGGGATCGGCGAACTGAATTAGAATCGCGAGGCGCCGTGCTTTTCCATTATCTTGCGAAAGACATTGCGTTCAATGCTGCGGTAAACGGGAGAAATCCTAAGGACATCGCTTTAAGTCTCGTTAAGGTCGCAATACTGGTACAAACGCAGTTCGGATCGGTTGACATTCCATGGAAGGAATTCAGCCGAATTCGTCGTGGAAACATCGAAATGGGAGTCGCTGGGTCTGGCGGGACTGGCAGCAAGGCTGGCCCAGCCCTGCGACCTACCAACGGCGAGATTAAAGATGGCAAGCGTTACTGTTCAGGCGGATCAAGCTATGGAATGATCGTCGACTTTTCCGGCAAAACAAACGCGATCAGTTGTTTGCCTTTTGGTGTTTCCGATGATCCAATTTCACCGTTTTTTGCCAACATGATGCCGTTGTACGTCGAGCGGCAATTCAAACCTGCTTGGTTCTTTCCTGATGAAGTCCAAACAAACGCAAGAAGTGAGCTGACATTACAAGCAACTAAGGTGAGCGGCAGGTAAAAATTGCAGTAGATTGACACGATTGGATTTCGGAATTGGATTCTTGTGAGATGTCATTTAAGCTAGGGTTATAGTGATAGAACTTGTCCATATAACCGAAATGCTAGAGCAGGCAGCCTCCGGTGGTGGTTTGGCTGCTGATCGCCTGCTGCCGATGGTTTATGATCAATTGCGGGCGATGGCTCAGCGTAAGTCCGATTCGCTTTGGCATTTCGGTTCACGCATTAATGCGTAAAACCTGTCAAAGGCCTTTTTTTGTCTGCCCCAAGATTGTGTCGGGTTCCCCCGACAGTTACGAACCATGAGTCACGATCTTTACGATACCAAGGTTTTGGCTGACGAGCCATAAAAAAATCCTCCAGCTAAAGAGACACGAAACACCGTGCAAGCCGAAGGATTGGGGAGCGGAAACCTGGCAGGGATAGCCGCTCGTTGTTAAAACGCGAAAAACCGTCGAATTCTATACCCGATTCTGTACCGGGCAACTTTCAAATCGTCGTAAGTCCAGTACACCTATCTGGGTTCGAACCAGAAACCTTCGGTTCCGTAGACCGATGCTCTATCCAATTGAGCTATAGGTGCAACAATGAAAACATTGGTTTTTCTGTAGCTTCCCAGTGTTTCCTTTTTTCTCTGACACCCGATTTGACACCCGACGTTAGCGGGTATCTAATAGCAGGTGTCAAAACTGACACCCGAATCGTTGTGGAAACGGGTGCCGAGCAAATTACCTAACCCATTAAGCGAGGTAAGCGCAAAGAGCGATTCTATCGGCAAGCCAGTTGCTTGCAAGCCATCAAAACAGACATCAGGTGTCAAATCAGGTGTCAAGCAGCCAAAGCCGCCGAAACCGTATCCGGATTTTCCTTTATTTCCGCACGATACGAAAAGGTGGGCGAAAAAAATCAAAGGCAAGCTTCACTATTTTGGCCCTTGGAACGACTGGAAAGCAGCGCTAGAGCGTTTCCAGTACGAGAACGACTATTTGCAAGCCGGCAAGACTCCACCCCCGCAAAACGTCGATGCGTTGACGGTGGGCTATTTGGTGAATGGATTTCTCGAAAACCGGGAATCCAAAAAGTTATCGGGGGAGTTGTCAAACCGGACATTTGCCGACAGTAAACGTACCGGTAGTTTTCTTATCGATTCCCTTGGACGTCACACGACAGTCGAGAGCTTAACACCAAACGACTTTGCGAAACTAAGGGAAAAACTATCTAAACGACTTGGGCTTGTCGCACTTGGAAATGAGATTCAAAGAGCTAGGGTTATTTTTAACTTTGCATACAAGAACGAAATGCTTGACCGCCCTGTTCGAATGGGGTTGAGCTTCCAAAAACCAAGCAAGAAAGCCGTAAAGAAAGAGAAGCTTTCTAAGCCCGCAAAGATATTCTCAGTCGATGAGCTGGCAACGCTATACAAGGCAGCCAACCAGCAAATGCGTTGCTTCATCTTGCTCGCCCTAAATGGTGGGCTTGGCAATGGCGACGTTGGCCAAATGGAAGCCAAGCATATCCAATCCGGTTGGGTTCGATTTCCACGACCAAAAACGCTAGTTGACCGCGAATTCCCACTATG
>JAYTVL010000037.1:0-8600 GCA_043744075.1 Pirellula sp.
ACCGCTAAAGGTGCAAGATTCCTTCCACTCGTCCCCCTCCTTGTATCTGCGAGTTATTACGGTGTTAAAGTAGGAGCTTCCCTTGTTTACGTTCTCCCACACGGTTAAGCGGATATGATTGAGACGTGCCTCGTATGCTGGCGTTGGTGTGTTTTTTTCTTTTGTCATGTTTCCTTTTCCTTTTTCTTCTTTCACGTTTAATTTATTAGCAAAACCTGATTCAGTTTCATGACCTATCATGCAGCTAGCTGCATGGGTGTGAGTGTAGTTGGGTGCTTACTTGATTCGGCTTCGCAATTTGCTTCCGAAAGCGACACGCGTGTCGCCGATTAACGAGTTGTTGTTAAGTTCGGCGTAGGAGCTTGGTTGGCAAATGAAACAGAAAAGTCACCAAGGGATTTGTCGGGCGCAAATACTTCAATATCGTATTGGGGAGTTGAATAGCGCTTTACGATTTCATCCATTCTCGCTGCGATTGAGTTGGGTTGGCTCGCGAGAGAAAGCATGCCAGAAGTACGCGAAGCCAAGGCTTTGAGCGTACTCAGGTCAAGCGCTCGGTCGTCAATCGCAAGTACATTGACTGAAATCTTCGACTGCGTACAGGAAGCTATGATCTGTTCAATGTTGGCACGAAGCTTCTCATCCTCGCCGTCGGTGCATAATACTAGCGATCGAATTCCTTGATGTTTGCTGAGCACACCGACTCCATAACGAATAGCATCAGCAATTTGAGTTGCTCCGTCAGCTATCAAGCTGTCGATAGCCGGTATCAAACGCTTCGAATCCTTTTCAAAGTCCGTCAGTGGTCGAACTTGCGAGTCGAATGCGACGATTTGAACCGTTGCCTGATTGGAAAGCTTCGTCACGAAGGAACTAACAGCTAGTTTGAGTTGTTCCATTCGATCGCCCTTCATCGAGGAAGATCGATCTACAAGAATGACCACGCTTAGGTTTGCAGCCAATGTAGTTTCCTTAACATCGAAATGTGGCCATAGAATCCCCTGCCCGTCCTTGACTTGAAAATCAACTCTTCGCAGCCCATTTACAAAACCACTCAAATGGCTTCGGCACTGAACTGCAATTGTGTTTGTGCCAGCAATGCGCGACTGCTGTATGGTGACATCGGAGGGAATGCAATTCGGAGTCGGTAGTGACTCAAGCGTCTCGATCAATGATTGAGCTCTGGCTGCGCCGACCAGATCAATCGCGTTGCGAAACAGAGCCCGAACCTCATTCGGATTGTGTTTGGTAGTAAATTTGATTCGCTCCAATAGACCTACTATCTTTGCGTGTCTATCTACGAGCTGATGCCTTTCTTCTTCAAGTTTGATAATCGACTGACGCAATCGCGTATTCTCATGCAGTATTTGATTGGCGGCGTCGAGTAGCGAGTTGTCAAAGATGGGCTTGGGATAATTCCTAAAGCGTGTAGAAGTTGCACGTGCCTCATTCGAATCATCGATCAGCAATCGAGTAACTGCTGTTTGATATCTTGCCGACAAGTTGGCAATTACCAACAACAGGACAAGAATCAGTAGCAGTGCCGCGAACAGGAACGGTATCGCTAATGAAGTTCTGGATGACGATTCGCGCTTCCTCGCCTTGACTGGCTGGTCTAAGGCTGATCGATATTGTGAAAGTCTCATCAATTATCCCTCCAACATTTCTGAGTTGGGTTGATGCAAGACTCGCAATCTCGATGTCTTGATTTCCTCCCGGATCGTTCGAAAGTATCCTGGGAAACAGTCGTCTATGGTTTGTGGGTAATAAATGTTGATTCGCACTACGTTTATTCCGAGTTGGCAGCTATCTGAAAAGAACACGTGCCAGCTTGGCCGCAGTCTGACAATCTCTCGTTTGATTTCATGTGCAAGAGAACTGCTCATTGGAGGGAACACGATGATAGTTTCGATTGGTCGTCGCCTTACAGCGGCCATCCATGCTCCGGGAGTGTCGGGAGTGTTTACCGCTTTTGCTGCCAGCAATTTCGGATCGGCGCTCTCCGTCGATAGCACTATCTTTAACCCGTCTTCCGTTATTGATGTAGCGTTACTTGCGATTAGTTGCCGCTGGAGTTTCTCGTTGACAGTCAAGAGTGGCATCAGGTCGCCATAGGCCTCGTTTGTGCGACGGAAGTAAAACGCCCCTTCGTCCTTCCGGTTTCGCGGCAGCCAATGCTTGTTTAGGACCTTCGCAATGGCTCGCGGAACAGCAATTTGTCGTTCAAGCTGAGCGGTGACTAGGCTAAGGCATTTTTTGAGTTCAGCAGACAATTCAATAACGCGACGTAAGCCATCGCTTGCAACTCGAACTTTTGAAGCGGTATCCTGTAAAAGACTGTATCGCTTTTGTTTTGCGCGAGTCGAGCCTGCGCGTCGTTTATATTGCCTACGCAGAACTTCAAGTAACTTTTCCTTTTCACTTGAGAGATTGTCCTGAGATCGAACTGCCTGTTCATACTCGATACCGAGCTGTTCTGTAATCGTGGCCACTGTAGTAAGATCCTGGATGGCGCTGCGTAAAGTTGGTGCCGAGGTAGAGAAATAGTCAGCTATCCGCTCGCATTCAAAACACCGGCCTTCAATGTCAGACACCGTGACGTCAAAGTCATAACGAAATCCAGCACATTGAACACCATCTTTGAATTCATCGAACAGATACGCATCCGAATTTGCAATGAGTTCATCAATGGTTGGTCGACTAATCGTTTCCGTAGATGCATTCGTTGCGACGTTTTGTACAAGATAGAGTGCTGCCCGAACGTTCTTCAGTTCAAGTTGTATTTCGTTGCCATACGCCCTAGCAATTTCGTCACAGATCAGTTCTTTCGTGAGTGAAGTAAAGTATTCGCAGTTGGTGAAATAGATGTTGCCATACTCCCCTGCAAGGGCAGTGTTGGGCCACACAATCTGCTGCCACGCTTGAACTTCTTCACAAAACCAAGCTTGTTTTTCAAGTAGATTCAGGTCCGCACGTGAAGCATTGTCTCTACCAACCGTCGGCAAGGACGAGACCCGAAGCGATGCAACATTCTTTGACCCATATTTTTGGTTGGTTGAGATGACCAAGTTTATGAGGTTTTCCAAAGCACTCACACAATTTACATCCACTGAACTTCCGAGTCCGGCAAATGAGACTGAACAGGTTGCTTGAATGCTCAAGTGCGTTGGCTCATTGTGGGTCGATAGATTTTTCTGTATGGCCTCACTTATAGGAGTGACCACACCACTTCCACACCCGCCTGCCAAACTCACGAAAGAAAAGCAAGTTATTGAGTCAACTACGCCCCCGTTTGCCTGAATCAATTCAGTTCGAAGTCCTTTCATTAATTGCCCGAATTCCTGCTCTTTTACTTGTTCGCGAGCTGAAATTTCTGCGAGTTCATTTCGTTGACCGATTCCAGCCTCGGCAACAACTGAACCAATTGCAGTATGAATGGGATGAGAACGTTTAGTGACTTTAGCCAAGAGCGACTTCGCTGTTTCGTTGACTGCGATTGGCAAGCGATGCGCGTTCTTTATAAGACCAAGTTGGTCTTCATGCGTAAGCAGCTCACCAGAAACGTCTGCTGCAATTGTGCTGAAGAATCCTAGCGACATGGATAGCGGAAGAGAATCATTGCCAAAGCCTCCATAGAAGCCGGCAAGTGCCGTCTTGAATCGCTTTCGCTTGATTGATTGGTCAGACGTTAGTTGAGGTTTTTGCTGTGAGATGGTCATAGGTAATTCCTTCCGAAGATAGGTAACTGGTAAACGAGAAGATATAGAAAAGTTGGGCATCGCCAATGCTTAATGAACTGCGACAACGTTGCCGTTTTGGGCTAGGAATGAAGAACGGGCATGAAGGCGTCGAAGAGCTCATCATTGAAAGCACGAAAGAATGTTTCATGCTTACGACCAAGGAAACAGAGCATCATTGGAACCCGTATGACTGTTCTTAAAGCAGGCCCAATCACGTGGATGTCTTTGCTGATGAAGACTCGTGGAAACGTTCGCAATAAACGCCCATAGTGCGAATTCATTGCGGCAGGCAAAAAGCACAAAGCCTGTTCAATTCGTCCAGCGGTGTACTCGTTGATCAATCGCTGAGCGATTTCGCCGAGCTTAGTTTGATGAATGCCGGGATTGATGACCATGTTGCCGTGCCACTCAACTTCGGCAGTGACCCCATCAGTGGGCTTGCTGACGCACGTAATCGCGTCATACGTATTTACACCTGAGATTGCGAATGGATCGACATGGACTACTGATAGCAAGTCCATGCAGCGAGCCACGATGCGTGTAGGCATCGACCAATCATTTTTATCCACGCTGGGCAGATTCGCCGTTGGTTCAAGAGCCGCTTGATTTGAGTCGTTGTTTAGAAGTTGTTTGATTAGGTCTCGCGCATCGCAAAAGGTCTGTCCCTTGAGGAAGGCCCGTTCATCGAAGTTTTGGACTGCCACATCACCTGTCTCGATACGGACTTTGAGATAGTCCATGTCTTTGGCAAGCTTGCAATATCGCTGGACAGTTCTGAGGTCAACATTCATTGGTTCACAAAAGAATTGCAACACGACTGCTTGGTGTTGGCCGTGATCGACGTGTTGTTTCAGTTCCGAAATGGTTCGGCCAATGCAGATTGCCGAATACGTGGCGTCTCCTAGGTGGTCGCAAAGCATTGCCTGATGTTCGAAAGCCGCTCGAAGAAGTTTCCCGATCGCCTCGCGTTTTGTTGCTTCAGCTTTACTTCGCTCTTTTTCGAGGAGCTTGATAGAATTGGAGGCTGCCTTGCTCGCAATGTTTTGTTTGGAAATACTCTTATTCATCGTTACGTCCTCCCTTGTAGTCCATAAAGCAAATAATCTGGAGTCGAATGCCTGACGAATCCCGCGACAGAACTGCAAAATTCGACTCCACTAGATAAATCGGCATTTCATCAGTTTCGCGCAATGTCACGAAAAAAATTCCCTTTTCGTGCCATGAATTGACGTGGGGAATTCTTCTGGATCGTTTCTGCCCTGGCGTTATGAAAAAGAAAATTTTCGGGCAAGTTCGCCCAGCGGTGCCTATTCACATATACTTGATGTGACGCGGTGGACCTTGGGCGTGTGAGCATGATGATGCGAGCCGGAGAGTCGTTATCGAATGGACAGCAGACAAGTAGCAAACTGGTTCAAAAAGTGGAGCCGCGAATGAAAACGACAAACCTGATCCAGGCTTTGAGTGAAACGTCAGATGAAGAGCACTTCCTGATGTTGTACGAGAAGTTCGAAGCGCGTGTGGAGGAATTCCTGGTTTCTCGACTTGCACCTTATCTTCGTTCGATGATTATGACCAGGGCTATCGCTGACTCCGCAATATTGGGTGCTGTTCAAAGCCTTCGAGAGCATCAAATGGAAATTGCAGACGGCACGAAATTTCGCGCCGTTCTATTTGCAATTGCCCAGAAAAAGCTTACGACAGAAATTCGATATCACCATCGATCTAAACGCGACATCAGGAAAACGTCACATGTGGACTTCTCTTCATTCACCGATAGCCGACGAGACCACGACATCGAAACGCTTGCATTAGAGGTAAAGGAAGTTGTCAGTCGAGTTCTTGGGCAAGAGGCGAATACAACTAAAAAGCTGATTGCAGACCTGTATTTCTTTGGACTATTGAGCCCCGTTGAAATTTCTGCACATGTTCCACTCAGTGTTCGGATGATACAACTCTACATCGCGTCGTTCCGAGAAGCATTTTGTATCGAATGGGATCGTGCAAATAGCCCTCCAAATCCAATTGTGACGCAGGGATAATTTTGATCATGGATCTGGAGACTTTAGAAAAGATTCAGGTGTATGTGTCAGAGCAATCCAAAATTGGTCTCGACAGCCTATTGGAAAAGTTCGAAATCAACGAAGATTCGGAATTGGTGCCCGTCATTTGCGATATTCTTATGAGAGGTCGATCTAATGACATTGGTTGGATAGCACGTGAGTTGGTTGAAAGTTCTAGAGTCTTGGACAAACGTGTATCGGTTGTTTTTGCACGAGCGATCTTTGAGAGACTTCTGATCTTGCCTGCTGTACCTCCAATACCACTGACTTGGGAGTGTTTTTCGCATTTCGGACTGTCCCCAGAAACTTTACTACTCAGAGGAGAAAACGAATACGTTTTCTTGGGCCAGATTGTGGCAGAAGACATTCAGCTCACCGAGCGACTTGGTAGCGGAGGAGTTGTCGTAGCATACAAGGCAGTTCGTATTGAGACTGGGGAAACATTTGCGATTAGGTTTCCTGGGAACCGCGATCCTGAAATAATCGACATCTTCCGATGCGAATGTCGAGCGAGAGAACTTTTGTCTTTGCGGGGCGTTCCTAAGCAGCACTTCTGGGTCGACTATCCGGAGTTACCCATGTCTGTCTGCGAACTCATAGATGGAACGTCTCTTGAAAGCGATGAACGCTGTATCAAGTCTGTTTCGTCATGCATGTTGGCCATCGCCTCAGTAGCCGAAATTGTCGACGAGATTCATCAAAAGGGTTTGGTGCTTGGAGACGTGAAAGCAGAGAATTTGCTTATAGATGAAGCTGGGGAAGTTTTCATTGCTGACCTCAATTCGCTATACTCCGTCGTCGACAGACGCTTCCAAACGTCGCCTAGAACCGGAACGAGTGGATTTCTTCCACCTGAAATCGAATGGGCGTGCAGACTGAAATCGCTAGATTTAGCAGCGGACATCTACGGACTTGGCGCATCACTTGCAAGCTTACTTTCGGCGTGTAATGAAAAAACTCTTGTTGATCTGGGTGACACGGAATGGATTGCAGAAAGAGGATTTACGATTGAATTAAAACCAAATCTGTCTGTTTATGAAATTGTATTGTGTGCCCTCCATGGAAATCGACTTTTCCGTTTTGATACGGCCGCTGAATTCGCGCAGGTATGTAGGAAAGCCGCCGTAAACATTGAGTTTCGACGCAGTGATCGAAGTGATTCATGCTTATTTTATTGGGCATTCGGGATGGCGATTGGAAAGCTAACCAAAATTGTTTTGGAGTTACCTGCCTCGGCAACGAGTCAAAAAGGCATGAATGCGTTCTCACTGCAAGCTCGTGAAAGTGTAGCGACAATTGGCAATGAGTGGGAAATCGTTCTTGAAGCGGCATACTCCCTTGGAAGCGAAGCGAAAGACATTGCAATTGAACTTAATAGACAAGTCAAAATGCTCCATGAAGCTATGACGACAAGAGTCTTTTTTTTCCAGACTGATTCAATGGTGAAATTGATTGCGGAGCAAGTAGCACAGTTGGTAAATGCAGTTGAAGACCATATGGAGGCAAATTGCTTAGGGATGTTGCCCTATTTTAGCTGCGCTATTGAGACAATGAAGTTTGGATATCAGGAAGGAACAATTGAAAACTGGAATTCCAAAGCAACCTTTTTACCATCTTCGTTTAAAGACTCTTTTGGAGCAATTGTATTGTGCTCCGGCAAACCGGAAATTGACGCGTCGATAGACTTGCTTGATCATAAAGTCAAGCGACTGCTAAGGTGGGGGTTAATCGGGGATTCGGGCAGCGGTGAGATGGATTTACCCGGTGATTAGGGTGGAGGCCTGCTTGGGTCAGTCCTCTCTTGAAATTGAAACGCGATCGCTCAATTAGAATTGTCGGGAAGTGTTTGAATTTTTGTTGTCACAATCTTCAAAATTTCCCTGCATTTTACGACAACTGTAAGTTGACCAATCCGATGGCCTTGCGAACGAAAGGCCATCGGAGGCAATTCATCGGCATCCATCAATTTGATTAGTTGTTCCGCGACTTGTTTCGCTGTGTTCCAGTTTCCCTCGCGCAATTGAGTAAGCATGTCTTCATAGAGTACATCAGTATCCATCGCAAAAACCTTTTGCAAAAGCTCGAAAACCATAAGACCCGTGCAGGCCACCGATCAAGTTAAGTCGTGACATCGTCACACTGCAACTTGCTCCGAGACCGAACGATTCAGCGAGAAGCATGCACTATTCCAGCAAGCTACTAAAGATAGCCCTGCCCGCTCAGCCACTCTTTGATCGCTTCCTCAGCGATTTCTTGGACGGTTCCTGGTTGGCGTCCGTATAGCTTTTGCTCAAGACCGGCCCGTTTCAACGCGGCGGCGGTCGAAGGCGACAAACGTGTCGTCAATGGAACCAGCATGTTAACCAGCCCAAGCATCGGTTCGTCCCGCATTGCTGTCTCGCGTTTCGAGCGTGGTCGCGACTTTCGTCGGACTGACTCTGATGATTCACTGTCGTCCACTTCCCTTTCCAGTTCGATAGCGGCTGGGGATTCCGGCGCACCAACTGGCGATTGGGCCGCCGCAGCGACCACCGCAATTGGAACTGCAACCTCGGCAGGAGTTACTTCTTCCGTCAACTGGATCATCGGAGTCGATGGAACCCCACCCTTGATGAACGCCAGCTTGTCTGCCGATACGTCAATTGCTTCTCCCATTGTTCGTCTCTTTGCTACTGTCATAAAACCACCACTAAATTTTCAACTAACCGTTACCAACCTTTTTCCGCTTCTTGAGAAATGGATCGACCAACTCGTGAAACAATGCATCCATGTCGGAAGCGGCCTCCGCACTTTTCTT
>JAYTVL010000038.1:0-8592 GCA_043744075.1 Pirellula sp.
GCTCGCTTGATGGCATCCGATGGTTGCGATGACAAATCCAAGTTCGAAGGCTTTCGATTGGCTCTGACCGTGCAAACCGAAGTCGAAGCCCACAAAGCGTTCAATGCTCTGGCCGAGGGGGGCAGCATCGAAATGCCACTATGCAAGACATTCTGGTCACCCTGCTATGGGATGGTGACCGACAAATTCAGCATCGGTTGGATGGTCATGGTGCCAGGCGAAATGCCGGCGTAGTGATTCCGGGAGTGTGATTCAAAACGTTCTTCAAACCAAACGGGGGCCGACGTGCGACTAGTGAGGGCGGCAAGACTGGATCTGGCCTCTATCGGCTAAATCTGTTATTCCACAATCCAATACAGGAGGTAACCTATGCGAACACGTTGGCATTCGATCCGAGTCTTGCGTATAGCACGATGCTTTTTCTATGGATTCGGAATGCTTGCAATCCTTACCGAATGCGGTTGCAAGATTCTCGAGCCGAAGCCGATTGCGGTCGTGCGAAACAATATTCCAACCGATCTGATCGCGGACGGCGAACCTCAATTCGAGCGAGGCAAACCAAGACCTATCATCGACACATTCGGCCGTGTTTGGGGCATTCCCTCGAAGCTCATGCTCTGGAATCGGAAAGTTGAAAATCACCGAATTTCACCTGAAACCGAATCGATGCTTTCGGAATATCTCGATACCAACGGCCTCAGCGATATCAAAGTGCGTCTCAATCAATATCGGCCATGGGACGATTGGCGACGACTGACTCGCAATACGTCGGTTGCTTGGCCATGGCGCTATACATTCGGGGCAGTGGCCACGTTGGGTGAGGCAGTCGTACCCGGCCGGTTATTTGGAGTTGATCACTACAATCCATATACCGGTACGATCCATCTTTTCGGAGATGTTCCAGTCATCGCATTTCACGAAGCCGCCCACGCCAAAGATTTTTCCAATCGAAAGTATCCAGGAACCTATGCCGCGTTGTATACCATTCCGGCTGTCCCATTATGGCATGAACGGATTGCCACGAATGATGTATTGTCCTACGTACAGTATCGCAACGACCGCCAACTAGAAAGACAAGCGTACCATATTCTTTATCCAGCTTACGGAACTTACATGGGCAGTGCCGCAGGATACGCATTTCCGAGATACTCAAATCCAATCTATTTGGGCGGAATCCTTGCGGGACATGCGGTCGGACGTTGGCAAGCCCCCAAAGATGATACCGAGCAAGTTACGCAAAACGCAGAAGCAGAAGCAGTAGCAGTAGCCCAGACTGTTTCCGAGGGAAGTCAAAATTAGCCGGAAGGCAATAGTGTTCGTCACAGCTAAATTTTAGGGTAGTGGACGAGGCAACGAGTCCCGTATGCGACGCAAATCGAAGTGACTCGTCGCCTCGTCCACTACTATCAAACCCTAAATATTAGCTGTGACATGCATGAGTACGTACTCATCACGCTCCCTATTTCATGTTCAAGGCGTTTGAGTATACCTGCCCGATCTGAAACGCGATCAAGAAGATCGCGGTGATCATCATGGCCGCGATGAACATCCAAACGGCAAACCCCGCCAGGATCGCAAACTGCTTCAGCGCGACTTGCGCTTTTTCACGGTAGACGACGGCCATGCGTTCTAACGATTCACTATCCGAACCGCTCAACTCACCCACCTCGACGTTTTGAATGAATTCGTCTGGTAGCAACTTGGGTGCATCAAGCGCTTCAGCAAATGATTTACCCTTTCCAATCGCCGCCAGCGATTTTTCAAGTCCTGAAATGTAGTAATAGTTTCCGGTACTGAGCAGTGCGTCACGCACGCTACGCTTTGCATCCACGCCAGCTCCCAGCATCATCGACAGAGTCATCGACAATCGGGACAAAGCTGTTGTGGTGAGTACCGTTCCGATTACCGGTACGTTGCGAACCAAAGGCACCAATGTTTTGTGGCAACCAAACCAATTCTTCCAAACCCCAAAAGCTACTGCACCTAGGCTTCCGAAAAAAATTGCAGCAAGAGTGGCAAAGATCATTACGCCTGATACGCCGCGTAACCCAAAGCCAGTAAGATCCAATGGTTTTTCTTGCGACGAACCCGATTGAAAAAAGCCGTTGACGAGAATCAAGCCACAAGCAATTAAGAACGCCAATCCTAACTGGATAACTGGGAAAGTAATCTGCGCGATAAATGCAGTCCGAGTCCGTTTGAGGTCTTGGTAGTATTCCGCCATCTCACGAAAAGCCCTGTCTATGCCTCCTGCATGCTCCCCGGCATCGATCAACTTGACGAGCAAGCTAGGGAAATAATGGCCTTGCGCTGCCATCGATTCCGACAACGATTGGCCGCTTCGCAGTCCATCGATCATGTTTTGGGCAACTTGGCGATGGCGGGCTGTGCCCGTCTTTGCTTCAATCCCGAGCATCCTTAGGATGTCGACGCCGGACTTCATGCCGATTGACATGCGACGACAAAACGCTTCCAACGCTTTCAAGGAAATCCCGCCAAAAATACGTTCCCAACTGCGGAAATCCGACGATTTGGCCATGGGTTTGTTTGGTACAACTGCTGGAATAGATGTGGAAGTCATTGCGAGACCTGCCTGTTTCGAATGAATCAAAGATAACACTTACTCCGTCATTGTGGTCTGTTAACGCAGATTTAGCCAGCAAGTCAGCGGAATTCCGCGCTCAAGTGGAGTTCGGATGGAGTCTGTCTATGATGGAGGTATCCTTTGTGACCTTCAGGAAAAACATGACCGGACAGAATAAACCGCCACCGAATGACGCTCGCTATCCGCCCATGAGCCATCCACAAACCGAACCTCTGCATTTGAGCGGAGTGTGGCGCATGGAATCAACGGAACAGGCCGATGCGCTTCTAGCCGGAGCCGCTACAGGTTTTGTCTACCGCCGCGAAGGGCATCCGAACGCTACGTCGCTGGCTGAGGCGTTACGCATAGTGCATGGAGCTGACGAATCTATTGTGACCGCTCAGGGTATGAGCGCCATATCCATTGCGGCTATGGCACTGCTCAAACCCGCTGATCGTGTACTGTTAGGGCAACCGGTCTATGGGCGGACTTCGTTTTTTTTCAAGAAGGACTTAGCCCGATGGGGTATCGAGTTTGAGGACGTCAATGTGACCGACACAAACGCATGGATTCACGCCTTTCGAAAACCATCTCGTATGGTGATCATCGAGACGATTACCAATCCGCGCCTAAATGTACCCGATATCGAAACGATCGCTCGACTAGCACATCAATACGGAGGGAGTGCGACATCGGAATCCGGTACCGTTGTTTTGGTCGATAACACTTTCGCTACTCCCGTACTATGTCAACCCATGGCGCTAGGTGCTGACCTTGTTATGGAGAGCCTAAGCAAATTCGTGTGCGGCCACGCGGATGCAATGATCGGTTTACTTTGCGGTCGTAGCGCAGTGTGGGACCGAATTCGCCAAACGATGGTCTCGTTTGGTATGACAAGTAGTCCGCTGGACTGCTGGCTGACACAACGTGGACTGGCTTCGCTTCCCGTTCGAATGGCCCATGCTGCATCGTCCGCCTTTGAACTAGCGAAGTCCATGGAACATCATTCCGCAATCAGCCTGCTGGACTATCCAGGGTTGCAATCTCATAGCGGCAATGCAATTGCCAAGAAGCAATTCAACGGTTCTTTTGGAAACATGCTGACACTCAAGCTACGGGGTGGGCTGCGATCGGCTCAACGTTTTATAGCAGCAGTGTCGCCAGATATTCCTTTTTGTCCAACACTAGGAGAAGCCCAAACGACTCTCAGTCATCCCGCGTCAACAAGCCACCGTAGTTACAGTCAAGAACAATTGGAATCGCTTGGTATCGATAAAGGCACGCTTCGCTTTTCCATCGGTCTTGAGCCAAACGGCTGGTTGATGGAAAAGTTTTTTATCGGCTTAGCAACGTGCGAAAAATGAGTTTTTGAGCTTGAATGCTGCTTTGGCTCGATGCCATGCATAGCTAATGGACGCCCCGGCGCCCGCTGGAGTACTTCTCATGTCATCAGAGACGAGGCCTCGATCGTCTTCATTTTTTGATCGTTGGGAATTCGCAAACTGTGATTACATACGCTCCTGAGCCGGTTTGATTGAACGAAGTGGCCAATATGCGATAGGCTCCCTCCGTCGGAGCGACGAATTCTAAGCGTGAATTTTGTTGCGATCCATTCTGATTGTTTTGGGCGATAATCTCATCCTGATAGTTTTCCACTTGCAAGCAGCTCTTAAGGTCGGGACTCTTCATTTCGATAACAAACGTGCTGCCTTTGGAAACTTTCAGCCAATGGATCCTCTGGCGGTTATTGCGATTAAGAAAATCTTTGAGTTCCGATTTCGCATAGGATTCAACAGCTTTCAATTTCAATCGTTCAACAGAATCCCAAAATTGCGTGCATTGGTCGCGTTGCGCGGCGGTGAGGCTTTCTAGTGCCTTTTGATCGCGCAGGCCCACAAGATCTGGGTCCCGTTTCCAATGCTCAATTTCAACTTCGAGTTGTAATGCCAAAGTCGGATGTTCAGCAATTTGCCGCTCATGCGCTACGAGGTTTGCATTTAGCCAATCTAAGGCTTGCTGCAGAAGTTCGGTTCGAGTTTTTTCATCGAGCTGATCGGCTCCAACGCCCGCTCCTGTGCTGGCCAAGGTAGCGCTGCAGCCCGCATTGTAGCAGTGAAAAAGGTCCAATCGCTCTGCCAGAGACGGGTCGCCTGCAAAGACGATTCGGTAAAGAGCCACCGCATCGAAGTACCGACGATTCCAATACAAAAATGCGTTGGCAAGTTCTAGTCTTTCCGCGTTGGTTGCGGAGTCTTCGGCGAGCATACGTGGGAATCGTTCTTCCAACGACAACAATCGACTCGCATCGTCAAGAGACTTTTGCGGCCTCGTGAACTTAGGATCGATCGCTAACGACTGGTTAAACGTGTTGACAGCAGACGCGTACTCACCATTGTTGTGCAAAGCAACTCCGAGATTAAAGTAGTAAGATGCATTGTTTCTATTCACAGATTCCAGGAATCGACTTTCGCTCAAATACTCGGGCCAACTGCCAACATTGAAGTAGAGCGAACACAGCCCTTCGCGGGTAGGTCGATCATCGGGAGCAGATTCGAGGACCTTTCGGTATTCAGCTATGACTTCGTCGACCAAGCCATATTTTTTCCAAGAATCGGTCAGGCCCGCATAACGCGGATTGTATTGAGCAATCCGCCTTGCTGCTTCTCGGTAAACTGCAATTGCTTCTTCTTTCTTGTCTTGTAGATCGAGGAAATAACCGGCCCACTTCAAATAAAAAATAGATCGCGGTGCAAGGGCTGCGGTTCTGCGGTAAGCTGCAATCGCCTCCGTGTCGCGTCCGCATCGGCGCAACACGTTTGCGCGATCTTGCCATGCGGCAGCACTTGTCGGACGAATTATTGTTTCGGCAATAGTGTAGGGCTCTGCCTCATCGGGACGATCAGCCTGAATTAAGCAGAATGCTAAATTGTGATTGATCTGAAAATCGCGACTATGATGCAACTGTGCTGATTGAAGAAACGAAATTTCATCGGAATAATCTTTCTTCTCCCTAATCCAATACAGGTAAACGGCTATTAGATTAATCGTTTGCACGGGTTGGGCCGCCGGGTTGATTTGGCTTGCTAACGCTAATAGTTGCTTGCGATCGCGTTTGTCGATTGCATCACGAATTTGATTGCGAATTGGGTCCGGATCCAGGAGTCGGCTTAGGGCGTGCAGGTGGTTTGCATCGTTGCTGTATTTCGAATTCTGGGTTTTCAAAACGAATCGGACGTACCGCCAGTTGTCAATCGCTGCGGCCATGTCGACAAGCACGTCGGCTCCGAGCGAGCCAAGTCGCTTCGCGTTCAGTTCAGCGTTGGTTTCATCGAATTGCGTTCCCGAAAAATCGTGGAACGCTTGGGCATAGGCCGCATCGGCTGTGGGGAAATCCTGGTCGCCGGTATCAAGTAGATTGTCACCCATGCTGGCCTGTATTTCTGCAAGGGTTGTGATCAACCGATGGTTTTTTTCGTGCTGCACAATCTCAGCACGTAGTTCCTCAACGCGATTGCGAATTCCAGCTGACGCATCACCTGCAATTTTTTCCGCCTTGGCAATGGATGCCATGGCGTCAGCCCAAAAGCCCAGGTTTCGATCTGCCCCTTGAGCCTTGCCGTAGAGTGTGATGGTCTCCTCCAGTATTAAGTTGACTTCTTGACCGGCTTTCAACGTTCGACGATCTTGAGCTTTTGCTAATGAAAGTCGCTCTGTTTGAACCCACAGGGCGGTCCCAATTCCGATGAGAGTTGCAGCGAAGAATCCGACCAACAACAAGGCGGCTGCAGGGTGACGTTTCACCCAACGCAAGGTTCGTTCCGCAGTTTTTGGTGGTCTCGCAATAATCGATTCTCCCGCAACAACCCGTCTGAGATCTTCCGCCAACTGAGCCGCAGTTGAATAGCGGTTCGTCGGCGATTTTTCGAGACACTTCAAACAGATCGTCTCAAGATCGCGAGGAACCTTTATTCCCAAACGCGAGGGAGCGATAGCCTCCTGGTGTGTTACTTGCAATAGTGTCGAAATAACACTATCACCGCGAAAGGGAGGCACTCCTGTTATCAATTCATAAAGAATTGCGCCTAATCCATAAACGTCCGTCGCCGGTCCCAATGGTTCCGAGTTGCGCATGATTTGTTCGGGGGCTAAGTAACTGGGTGTCCCTAGCACCGTTCCGTTGGGAGTTTGTCCTAGCGACTCATCTGCACACTTGGCTAACCCGAAGTCGGTAATCTTGGGGATCAAGATGGGTGAAGTGGTCTCAGATTTCGAATCTTCAATGGATACCAGTACGTTAGCCGGCTTAAGGTCGCGGTGAATCACACCTTGAGAATGGGCGTAATGTATGGCCTCCGCGATCCGTTCTACGAATCGAGCCGCATCAAAAGGCTTCCAAGGCGAGCCATTGAATCGTTGTGCCAAGCTGCCCGTACTGACGAGCTCGAGCGACAGAAACGGACCCGAACTTGTTTCCCCAATATCATATATCTGTACAATATTAGCATGATGCAGCCGTCCGATCGCCTTTGCTTCACGACGAAATCGATGGCGGCTATCTGTTGAAACAAAATGAGATGCGGGGAGCATCTTTAGAGCCACAAGGCGATTCAAGTCCAAGTGCCGGGCCTTGTATACAATCCCCATCCCGCCGCGTCCAATTTCCGCCAACAATTCGTAGCCCTCTACGACTGGTAACTCGCGACTGACTAGCGGCCTGTCATAGATTTCCGATACCCCTAGGCTGCTTGTAGCCTGCTGAGTGAACTCATTTTGCCGCTTTTTAACTCGTTCCAAGAAGGCCAGTGTGTCGGCGTCGGTTGGATCTCGAGGAATATCACGAATGGCAGCGAAATCCACACCTTCCATTTTTTGTGACAGATCGGCCAACGTTTCTTGGCATCGCAGGCAGCTCTCAATATGTTTTTCAAGTCTGGCCGACTCGGGTTCATCGAGTTGTTCGTTCAACAACTTTACCAACTGTTCGTGGAGAGGACATGAGTTCATTGCTCATCCCTGACGTTGGGTGCGTGAGACGCTTCCAATTTTTGGATCTCTTCTTGTAGTAACTTTTGGACTTTGCTTCTCACGACGTATACCGTAGCCAGCTTCATGTTGACGCGTTTGGCAACGTCCACTCCCGACAAATTCTCAATGGCCAGGAGCCGAAATACTTCCCATTTTTCTGGGTCAATACGCAGCCGAACTCGCGACATGGCTTCGTCGAGAAGCTCATGGTCAAACTCTTGTTCAAGTCTCGATGACAAGTCGTCGCGAGCCTCGACGCTGGCCAGCATCTGAATCGATTGCGTATCACCGCTTCCCAAGGTTCCGTCTTTCTGGCTCGCCAAATAGTCGCTCAGTGCATGACGTGTAATGGTCTTGAGCCAAGCTCGAAAACTCTTCGAGGGATCATAGGAAAAATATGCTAGTTTGTTCGCCAACTTGAGCAACACGCTTTGCGTCACATCTTCCGCATCGGCTTCTTGCAATCGCCAATGCAAACACCATTTGTAAATCTTAGGTCCGTACCTATCGACGAAAGCTTCCCAGGCAGCTTGGTCCGAGGGCGAGCGCCCCAACCGCCCGAGCAATGTTGGACTCGTATTCGATAGTGATGAACTTTCCATGACTAATACCCCCGACTATTGAATAACCTACCGGTTGGCGTCTAATTTTCCAAATAATTTCCAATAAAACGAGATTTGCAGGGGAATTCGACTTCCTGACGCGGTGTATTCCCACAATACCGAACTGATTTGATAAGCCGTACTTAGGCACCAACTCAAAGTTTAACCGATTGCAACAAAATTATTCTGCTCGTGCAGTCGGCTTCGAAAAGTGAGGCCTAATTCATTGGCGTTACCTTCACACTAGGACGAAGGTCAGTTACCGCTGGCGTGAAGGGCATGAACCAAATGCCGCTGGGTTTATCCCGTGTTTATCCCAGGGGATCGTTACCTTCTTGCTAGGAGGTCGTCCGATTTAGTGAGCGGCAAGGCGCTAGCCGC
>JAYTVL010000039.1:0-2594 GCA_043744075.1 Pirellula sp.
AGTTTGGACATAGAACCAAATGAGATCCAGGTTCGGCACGATCTAGCTGAGTTGCTTTTAATGTCAGGCCGTGACCAGGAAGCACTTGAAGTCTTGGAAATAGGTAGAGAACGTGGTGAGACTCCATTCGCATTCGTCTGCCTACTGGCTGAGACGCAATCACGCCTTGGCCTGATACCCGAAGCGGTCACGACGTTGCAAGCAGCACTCAAAAATTTTCCGACTGCGGCCAAGCAATGGCGAATACTGGGAGAGTTACAGCTTCAGCAGAGCAACTACGCACTTGCCGAGACAAGTCTGCGCAAATCGATAGAGTTGGATGGTCAGAACGAGCCAGCCCAATTCGCGCTTTGCCAATCCTTGGCTTTGCAAAAAAAATCCGAGGAGGCTATCGCAGCCCGACTCAGATTAGACAAACTTAGAACACAAAATCGGGCCATCCAAACGTCATTCGAACAGGTGCACCAACAGACATTTCGGCGATTCGTTTGCAGCACGTTTCGATCCATCGCTATCCTGCATCAAGTCCATCGAGAACTGGAAAAAGCCAAGGCTGCGTTCGATCGCGCGATCCAAGTGGACCCAACGGATTTGAAAACATTGTCGCAGATGACAAATTACTATCGCAAACTTGGCGATTACGAAAATGCAGCGGAGTTCAGCCGAAAGATCGTGTTGCTTCAACCCGATGAGCTCTCCCACTACACCAATCTAGCAAACCTTTGTATGGAAGCCGGGAATGCATCGATTGCACAAGCCACGCTTCAACTTGCGGCAAATCGGAATGTGGGCGGCGGAATTTCGCATCAACTGTTGGCGAGGTTTCTAATGCTGCGGAACAAGGCAGCCGAGGCTGTCCCGCCCGCCCGCCGCGCGGTCGAGCTGTTGGAGACTACCGACTCATATCTAGTCCTGATTGACGCTCTCGATGCTTCTGGAAAAAAAGATCTGGCGGAAGCCGTGCGGACCCAAGCTAGAAAGACGTACCCAAATGAAAGTCGCTTGAAAGGGAACCAAAAATGAGGGCCTATTTTCGCTTTGGTGTTTGTGTATTTCTTGGATTCTGCTGCGCGCTACTCGTCTCCCAGGTATCCGGGCAGACACAACTGACCGATGTTTCCGGCCAATGCGGGATCGATTTCGTGCATACCGACGGAAGCAGCGGAAAGCACTATATCGTTGAGTCGGTTGTTTGCGGGCTCGCACTTTTTGACTACGACAACGACGGCTGGATCGACATCTACTTCTTGAATGGTGCGCCGTTGCCAGGGACTGTCGTCGCAAAAGCGCCGACCAATATTCTGTATCGCAATAACGGCGATTTTACGTTTACGGATGTGACCGATGCAGCGGGAGTTGGAGACACCGGCTACGGACTAGGGGTAGTTGCCGGCGACTATGATCAAGACGGGGATTGGGATCTCTACGTCAGCAATTTCGGACAAAACATCTTTTACGTCAACAACGGTGATGGAACCTTTCGCAACGCAACCGGTGAAGCGATGCTGACCATGCCAGACAAGTTTGGTGCAGGCTGCTCCTTCGTGGATATCGACGGTGACGGGGACTTGGATCTGTACACTGCTAGCTACGTGGAATTCACCTTCGACAAACACATCACGAGAATGATCGGCAAACATCAGTTCCACCCGGGGCCCACCGACTATCCTGCGAGCCATGATACGCTGTTCCAAAATCAGGGGGACGGAACGTTCCTCGATATCAGCCAACTTTCCGGTATTGGAAACATCGCGACGACCAGCATGGGGGTGTTAGCCTTCGATGTGGACGACGATGGTGATAGCGACATCGTCGTGGCCAATGATCAACTACCCAATTCCCTATGGATCAACGATGGGCTTGGAAAATTTTCCGATGAGGGTATCCCTTCCGGGTTCGCCTTGGATCGAAATGGAAAAGCCAATGGCAACATGGGGATTGAATGTGCCGATCTCGACGGCGATGGACTGGTGGATCTGTTCACCACCACCTATCAAGATGAAATGCCCGTTCTCTACAAGAACTTAGGAGGTGGCCAGTTCTTGGATTTGACCAACCTAGCTCGAATTGATAACAGTTTGTTTCCACATGTGAATTGGGGCTGCGGACTCGTTGACTTTGACAACGATTCGCACAAGGACATTTTTATCGCGTGCGGTCATTTCATGGACAACATCCAAACCATCGACGATCGCACGACCGTGAAAGTACGGAACTACCTTTTGCACAATAATGGGAAGGGGCGATTCACCAATATTACAAAAGACGCCGGAACTGGGTTGGCCATTGTGGAAAGCAGTCGCGGTGCTGCCTTCGATGACCTAGACAATGATGGTGACATCGACGTGGTTGTGGTAAACGCAAATGGACGTCCAAGCCTGTTGAGGAACGATTCGGTGGCAACAAACCGTTCCGTGAGCATTCAATTGATTGGAACGAGTTCGAACCGAATGGGTATCGGGGCAAAAGTGTCCGTCGTTTGTCAAGACGGGAGCCAAGTGGCTTTTGTCGTTGCGGGCCGTGGATACCAAAGCCATTACGGAACCCGACTGCATTTTGGCCTGGGTACGAAGGAAATACGGAAGATTCAGGTT